>CAIQIC010000478.1 GCA_903871765.1 uncultured Lentisphaerota bacterium | reverse complement strand
TAACACTACAACGCTAAGAAGGCTCAAGTTTTTTCAGGCGGCGGCTCGATGATACTCCTGGGTAACCCTTATACTCAGGAGGTCATAAGCATGGACGCCGAAACGATTTTGAGGATCAAACCGGCTTTGACCCATTTTCTTCATCAATTCAGTGATTGTCTTGGTCGAGTCACCAACCGGATGCACCTGCAAACTTATGTGACCGGGCAGTTGTCCGACCTGGATCGCAAAAGCATCGAACCGATGGCGGACGCCGCCGGTGTTCCCCCGCGAACCCTGCAGGAATTTTTGGGGCTGCTCAAGTGGGACGAGTCGGCGGCGCGAGACCGGCTGCAACAACGGGTGGCCCGCCGACCGGCCTTTCATCCCCGCATCGGGATCATCGACGAAACCAGTTTCATAAAGAAGGGACGCAATACCGCTTGCGTCCAGCGGCAGTATTGCGGTGCGGCGGGTAAAAAAGAAAACTGCGTGGTCAGCGTTCACCTGGGCTGGGCGGTGGACGACTTTCACACCTTGCTGGACGGCGAGTTGTACCTTCCGGAAGAGACCTGGCATGCGGATCGGATTCGCTGCCGGGCGGTCGGCATTCCCGACGAGGCAGTCTATCGTTCCAAGTGGCAGATGGCGCTGCAACAATTGGAGCGGGCGCTGGCGAACGGGGTGCGTTTCGACTGGCTCACTTTTGACGAATGGTACGGCGGGAAACCCCCGTTTTTGCGGTCCCTGGAGGCCAAAGGACAAAACTATGTGGCGGAGATTCCGACGGACTTTACGGGCTGGACGCAACCACCACAAGTGCTCTATCGGGACCACGTCCGCGATCGACGAGGAAGTCGGCCTCGTCGCTATCCGCGTTTGAAGGTTAAAAGTCCGGCGGCGGCCGAGGGGCAGGAGATTCTGCGGCATTCGCCCATTCTGCGGCGACAGAGCTGGGTCCGGTATCGTGTCAAGGAGGGCGACAACGGGCCAATGATCTGGGAAGCCAAGTGCCTTCCCTTCTGGATCAAAGATGAAAACGGGGTGCCCTCCAGACCCCACCTGTTGCTGTTCGCTCGCCAGGTACTCAAGCCCGAAGAAGTCAAATTCTTCTTGAGCAATGCGCCCGACACCACCCCGGTCGACACCTTGTTGTTGGTGGCCTTCAGTCGCTGGCGGATCGAGCGTCTTTTTGAGGACAGCAAAACTGAATTGGGTCTGGATCACTTCGAGGTTCGGAGTTTCAAGTCCATTTCTCGCCACTTGATCCTGACCTGCCTCAGTCACCTGTTCCTGGTGGAATTCCGCCAAGCCCATGGGGGAAAAAAATCCCGGAACTGACCCTCGCCCAACTGCGCACCGCCACACGGGTGCTGGTGCCCTTGTGGAATCGCAACGGACGTTGTTCCCGACAACGGGCCTTGTCCCTCGCGGCGCAATTGACCTTAACGCAAACACGCAACGAACAAGCCCGTCGATCCCATCGGAAGCGAATGTTGCGGCGATTGCATGAAATAAGCATATTTCTGAAGGATGTACACATATGCAGATGGTTTAAAAATTAGCGTTGTAGTGTTAGGTAGGGTCTGGGGGGTAGATCGAATTTCGTAGAGCATCCTAGAGGGTTTTTCTGCTTTGACTTGCTGTGAAGGACGATATATAGGTATACGGTCGTGGTCGGATGTTAGTGTATTGAGTAGTTTGTATTTTTCTAAGACAGCATATAGAATTCGATCCGCACGGGTTTGTAAGTTCTTATAAATAAAGCACTTACAATGCGGGCGTAGCTCAATTGGCAGAGCATCAGCCTTCCAAGCTGAATGTTGACGGTTCGAACCCGTTCGCCCGCTGTGCTGCAAATCATGCTGAATCACGGACTTCGTGATATCTGCTCGCGTCGGGCAGTGCGACTTATGAATCGTTAAAAACGGTACGTACCGTTTTTTCTGATTGGAGGTCACACTTGCCAAAACTCTCACACAACAAACTCCCGTCTTACCGGCGGCACAAACCCCGTGGTCTCGCGGTCGTGACGCTGAACGGTAAAGATTATTATTGGGGACCGCACGGAACCCAATCGAGCAACGCCGAATATGATCGTCTAATCGCTGAATGGTTGTGACCTGCCCCCCTAAAACTGGACCAGGTGTAGAGTGATACTTCGTATCACTCTACACTATAGATGAAGGAGGCAGGTATGAAAGGCAAGCGTTATTCCCCCGAACAGATCATTCACCAGCTTCGTGAGGCTGAGGTTGAATTGGGCAAGGGTCGGACGATCGGCGAGGTCTGCAAACAATTGGGCATTCACGAGCAGACGTATTACCGCTGGCGGAAGGAGTATGGGGCGTTGAGCACGGATCAGGCTCGCCAACTCAAGGAACTACAGCGTGAGAATGCCCGGCTCAAGAATGTGGTGGCCAACCTGGCACTGGACAATGCGATTCTGAAGGAAGCAGCCCACCCAAACTTCTAAGCCCGGCGCGGCGACGGCAGGCGGTGCAACAGGTGTGTGGGGTCCTGCCGGTTTCCCAGCGTCGGGCTGACGTGGTTACGTACTGCGGTAAACGCGCAATCCTGCCTTCGCGGTGCATGCGTCTACCTAACTCCAGGTCTTCCATCAGTGCCAGAGGGGGATAGCCGCCGATGTTATTAAAAGGCT
>CAIQIC010000477.1 GCA_903871765.1 uncultured Lentisphaerota bacterium | reverse complement strand
TTGCCCCAACTGGCTCTTGATCTCGGCTTCGTTGACTGCAATCACGGGCTTTGCCTCCGCACGCTTTTCCGCTATCGTCTTCGCCATGGCCGTCTCTCCTGTGGTTTGGTTGTTTGCCTAACCACCAACTATCGGGGGAGTACGGCCTTTTGCAAAGTGCGAAAATAATCGTACGTTATCAATCATTTCGGATGTGCTCCGGTTTAACCAATGATTCTGTCGTCAATCATTCTGTCATTCTAATCGTTATGAAAAAGTTGCACGGAACCATTTGCAGCAGAACCATCGGGGAGGGGCAGCGAATGCCCAGCCGTTTTTCCTCGGCATGCTTGTCCAGCAAGGCCATAACCCCACGCCTTTAGATAATGCTTCTTGCGGGCAGCGAGGTCGGCGGGCCGTCCGTCGCCGTGAGCGCTGCCAATCAGGTCGCCGGCCTGCTCCCGGAAGGATCGCGTCTTCATGCCGACAGTGTAATACACATCCATCGTTACCGCAAACCATCGGGGGCGTGTCTTGTTGTTGACAACCCTCCATCGGAGGGCGGATTGGGATGACCACCGTAGTTGGCTATGTGCTTATAAATCTCCGTCCATCGCGTCCCCGCGATGGGTGTAAACGCGCCGTGCATCGGGTTGGGCGCTCTTGCGCCCCGACACCGGAACGCGTCAGTTTCGTTCGGCTGCAAGGCGTCGGGGTCGCCGCTGTATATGCATACGCGGCGATCCCCGACAACACAGCAGACGGACGGAAATCACGCGTGATCGGTGTCGCCCGATGCACGGTGTTTCTCTGTTCCTCACCCCCCCCCGACAGTCCGACGGCCCAATCCGCAACACTCATCTCGATGTCAGCCAACGGCTCTTTCCAGGTTCAGCGCCCGCTTCAGGGCCGGGCGAGGCCGGCGCAGGCGGGACAGTCGGGCTGGCGTTCGACCGCCAGCATGGAGAAGATCATGTGCTCGGCGTCGAAAATCAGCCATTTGCCGTTCAGCGCCGGACCCAGCCCGGCCAGGAACTTGAGGGCTTCCGCGGCCTGCAGGCAGCCCGCGAGGCCGGGCGCGACGCCCGCGACCGGGAACAGCTCCCGGGGCGGCGGCGCGGGGAACAGGCACCGGAGGCACGGCGTCCGGGGCGGATCCAGAAAGGTGACCTGGCCGGAGAGCCCCCAGACGGCGGCGTGGATCAGCGGGATGCCGCGCCGGATGCTGTAGTCGTTGAGCACGTAGCGGGTGTCGAAGTTGTCGAGGCAGTCCAGGATCAGGTCCACCGGGCCGATCAGGCGCTCGACGTTGTCCGCGGTGATCCGTTCGGCGTCGGAGATGACGGTGACGGCGGGGTTCAGGCGCCGCAGCGCGACGGCCGCGGTCTCCGCCTTCGGCCGGCCCAGGTCGGCATCGGTGTAGAGAATCTGCCGGTTGAGGTTGGAGAGCTCGGGGCAGTCGCAATCGCCCAGGCGGATGGTCCCGACGCCGGCGGCGGCCAGGTACAGCGCCGCCGGGCTGCCGAGCCCGCCGGCCCCGGCGATGAACACCCGGGCGCGCTTGAGCCGCTCCTGCCCCGGCTCGCCCCAGCCGCCGATCATCATCTGCCGCCCGTAGCGCGTGCGGTCGTAATCCGTCAACGGGGCCATATGCACCTGGATTCGGAAGTTAAAACCACTACGAAACACGCGAAATGCGCGAAATATGAGGAAACTCGATCACTTGGAATAATCATCAGTTGAACAGGCCGGCTACCCGCCGGCGATCGCCGCGACGATGACGATCTCTTCGCCGCCGCGCAGCGGAGTGCTGACGCCCTGCACGGTCCGGATATCCTGGCCGTTGACAAACAGGGCGATAAACTTCTGCAGATTACCGTGCTCGTCGCAGAGCCGGACGTGGACTCCGGGATACTGGCGTTCCAGGTCGGCGAGCAGGTCGCGGATGCTGGCGCCGGTCGCGTGGACCACGGCGCGCCCCATGGTGAATTGACGCAGGGAAGCCGGCACCGATATGTTCATGGGCCCGATCTGCCTTTCAACCAGTCCGCCAGCACCGCGCGCGTGCGCCGCGTGCGCTCGGCGATGAAGCCGGACGGCTGGTACTCCGGCACAAACCACAGCTCCAGGCCGGGGACGATCACCTTCACACTGTTCACGCCATGGCGCTCCGCCGGACTGGTATCGGCCACGAGCATACGCGGGATGCCGGCGGAAAGCAAACGGCCGATGACATGTTCCAGCTCCGCCGGAATGGACGCGAAGTGGGGTTCCTCCGACCGGACCCCCGGGCCGGGGGGCGGTGTGTCGAAGAGCGTGGCCTGGGCGGCCTGGTAGGCGAGGCGCGCCTCGCGCAGCGGCTGGAAGGAGCGGTAGTCGTCGCGGATGCCCGTGAAATAGGCGATGTGCTGCATGTAGGCCTCGTGGAGTGCTGCAGCCGCAGCAGACGACAGATCGGCCCGCACGGCGGTGCTGCCGTGGCCTTCGATGCCGCGGCTGGTGTCGAACAACCGGCAGCGCACGCAGGGCAGCCCGAACATGTTGGGCAGCAGGAACAGGGCGATCCGGCAGCCCTTCGCCGCCAGCCGCCCGATCAGCTCCCGGTTGCGGGCGTCGGACAGGGCAGCCGGATCCAGGCGCAACCGGGGGAGCTGTTCGCGGCAGAACGGATCGAACAGATAAAGCTGGTTGGTGTCGCGCTCCACCAGCTCGTACAGGCCGTAAAGGATCGCCTCGGGCAGCGTGTTGCCGGCGGCATTGCCGTCCGTGCCGGAAAACATGGACATGACGGCGAAGCGCGGAATCAGGCAGGCCTTCCCGGACGGCAGCTCGGTGGCCGTCACGTATCCATGATCCTCCACGACCTGCTTCTTGATCATCGGGTCCACGGCCAGGTTGTAGTACTGCGGGATGCGTCGAGCGGCTCCGGCGTCCGGTTGAGCTGGTTGTGCGGATACGCGGCGAGCCGGAAGTTGTGGGTGGGGATCCGTTCGACCAGTTCCATGTAGGCGGCGGCCAGCGCCTCCGCGAAAACCTCGCCGTTGCCGGTGGACGAGGAGAGCGGATAGCCCAGAAAATAGAACGGCACGAAGAAGATGTTGAGGATGAAACTGCCGGCGGGCGGATCGTAGCCGGTGGTGTCCGCCACGACCACGTCCAGGTCGCGGAAGAACTCCGCGGCCAGCCGGCAGGTTTCCTCCGCCGGCCGCGCCCGGCGGTCCCGGCGCGAGTTCCCGTCCTCGCCGCCCGGCCCGGCCACGTCCCGCCAGGTAGCCGGCAGGGTGAGATCCGCATCGCCGCGGTACTTGGCATAGAGGCGCTCGAGGTAGCGGGCGCGGGCTTCGCGGAATGTTTTCCGGACATGATCCGCAGCGCGCCCGGCGATGATCTGCCGGAAGCCGGTCAACAGTTGGAGCGCATCCGTCCGCTTGATGCGGAAGCGGTCCCCACCCTGCCGGGCGTAGTAGTCGGCGAGCCGGTCCAGGGCCGGGGCGGCGAGGGTGCCGGTTTCCTCCAGGCGGCGGAAGAAGAAGTCGAACGAGAGCAGCGGAAAGCCGATGGCGTCGGCCACCCCGCGGCAGCGCTCCGCCTCCGCCGCGCTGAGGAGGTTGTCCGCCGTCGCGCATGCCAGGAAATAAATGATCTCGACCAGCGGCGTGGTCAGGGCCGCATCGTCTTCCGTGTAGGTCTGCGCCACGATGTGGTAGGGCTTGATCGGCTGGCGCCGGAGGTAGTCGTACACATAGCCGACCCCCGTCATGCCGTAGCGGTCGAGCTCGACGGCCCGGAGCGCGCCGATGCTGGCGGCCCCGAACACGTTGAGCCCCTGCTCCAGCGCCAGCATGACTTCGAAGGTGGTGCAGGGGAACTTCGCGTAGAAATAGCCGTCCAGGATCAGGATGTTCCGGAAGCCCGCCAGGATCGCCATCAGCAGGTCCCCCTGCTCTGCCGGCGCGGCCAGGACAATGCGCGGGTCGGGCGGACAGTTCGCCCGCGGCAGGCTGCCGCCGACGAACGCGACGGTATCCTCCGTCTGCGCCTGCACCACGGCCGCGAAGCCGGGGTGCTGGGCCACGTCGGTGTACGCATAGCAGGCGGCTCGGCACCGGCAGGCGGTGCATGCCGGCAGGTAAGCGTGGTGCTGCGCGGCCACCTTGCCGATGGCGGCGCGCTGGGCGCCGATGAGGCTCCGCAGATCGTTCAGGGAGTACCGGAACAACGCCTGGAATCCGGCCGGTGGCGCCAGGCAGAAGGGGAAGCCGGCGAGGCTGACGCCCGGCAGCCGCGCGCGCCGATCCGCGAGGAACAGCGCTAGCTCGGAACGCAACGCGGCCGCGGACTCCGGCATGAGCGCTGGAAAGCTGTAGATGAACACGAGCTGTTCGAGCGCTCTGTCTTCCAGCAGGGCGCACAGTTGGACCGCGCCGCCGGCCTCGAAGCCGCCGGCATATACGTGCAGGTGGCAGCCGATGTTGTAGGCCGTGGCGAAACGGATCAGCGCCTCGCGGTGGGCGGCCAGCTCCGCGTGGATTTTTTCCCACGCGGCCCGACCCGACCCGGCGGCGACCTGCTGCACGAGGGTGACGTGCCGGAGCGGGAGCGGGCGCCCTGGATGGCGTTGCAGAAATCCCTCGATCGCCTGGCGGAGCCGCTGGTGGCGGAAGATGCCGCCGTCGTCCACGGTCGGCCGGTTGTTGAGGATGCCGAAGCCGGCCAGGGTTTCGACGAACGCGCCGATGTCGGCATGGTACGGCGGATCGCTGCGTTTGAACACCGCCCACCGCGGCGCCTCGTCGCCGAAAAACAGTTGGAGCCGCTCGTCCGTCATTTAATATTCATGGCCTTTCTCACCGGCATCGGAATGAAATGTAGCAGCACGCATCCGGCCAAGGCCAGTGGAAAGCAGTCCCCCGGCAAAACGCTTGTTCCCCCGCTGAAATGTCTGCACCGTCCGCCCGGTGAACGAGGTGCAACGCCGGGGGGACGACGTAAAACACATGCGACGACTCAGCCTCATCCTGCCCCTGGCCCGGCTGCTGGCGCTGGTCAATGCTGGCGGGCAAAGCGCGCCGCCACCGGCCGCCGGCAGTCCGGCACGATCACCGATGAGGTATATCCTGTCTGGTCAGCCGCAATGGTCCTCCAGTCCCTCTTCTTCCGGGTGATCCGCGAAATCCGTCGCAGCGCATAGCAAAACGTGCCCCGCAGAAGGGCGATGCGCCCTCCGCCCCTGTCCTTGGAAAAATAATGTTGAAGACTGTACCCCCGACAGGCGTATTATGTCCAAGAAGGCACCGTCGTTGACGGCTGGGCCGGGCAGCGCCGCCCGCCCAGGGAAAACAGGAGGACCGGAGATGAAGACCAAACTGGCTTTGTTGCTGGCCGGTGCGCTCGCCGCGAGCGCCGCCGCCCAGGAGATCGGATACATCGAAACTTTCAGCCTCGCCACCAACCGCGAGGACGCCTTGAAGGAACTCGTCCCCGGCACGGACGAGTTTTTTTATTTCCACGCCCTACAGGCCCAGAA
>CAIQIC010000476.1 GCA_903871765.1 uncultured Lentisphaerota bacterium | reverse complement strand
ATCACCCAGCGCTACGAGTCGCTGATGGGGCTTTTTTATTTGCTCACACTGTACTGCTTTGTGCGCAGCGTGGAGTCGGCCGCGCCCGCCAGGTGGCAGGTGCTGTCGGTCGGGGCGGGCCTGCTGGGCGTGCTGAGCAAGGAGATGATCGTCACGGCGCCGGTGATGGTCCTGCTTTACGACCGGACGTTTGTCGCCGGTTCTTTTCTCGAAGCGGGGCGGCGACGCTGGCGCTATTATCTTGGATTGGCGGGCATATGGCTGCTCCTCGTGCCCTTGTTGACCGGAGTGCACCAGCGGGGTGCCGGATTCGAACTGGGAGTAACGTGGTGGCGCTATGCGTTAACCTCCTGCCGCTCCGTGGTGCTGTACCTCAAGCTGGCCGTCTGGCCGCAGCCGCTCGTCCTGGACTACGGCCCCGACATCGTCCACCACGCCGGCGAGGTCATACCGTATATGATGGTGCTGGCCGTGTTGGTGGCGGGGACCGCGATTGCCGTATGGCGCCGGCCGGTGGTCGGGTTTGCCGGCGCGTGGGTTTGGGTGATTCTGGCCCCGGCTTCGAGCGTGGTGCCATTGGCGGGACAGCCGATGGCCGAGCATCGCATGTACTTGCCGCTGGCCGCAGTGATTGGGCTTGGGGTGGTTGCGCTGTATGCGAGGATGGGGCGACGCAGCCTGCTCGTGTTTGCCGCCGCGGCAGCAGGACTGGGCTGGCTCACGATCCAACGCAACCAGGACTATCGCAGTGAGCTGACCATCTGGAGCGACACGGTGGCCAAGCGTCCCAACAATGAACGGGCGCACAACAACCTGGGCGCCGCCTGGTCACAGATGCCGGAACGGCTGAAGGACGCGACCGCCCAGTATGAAGAGGCGCTGCACCTGAAGCCGGATTACGCCGAAGCGCACAACAACCTGGGCCTCGCCTGGTCGCAGATGCCGGGACGGCTGAACGACGCGATCGCCCAGTATGCAGAGGCGCTGCGTCTAAAGCCAGATTACGTGGAAGCCCATTACAACCTGGGCGTCGCCTGGTTGAAGATCCCCGGGAGGCTGAATAACGCGATCGCGCAGTTTGCAGAGGCGCTGCGCCTGCAGCCGGATTATGCCAAGGCGCATAACAACCTGGGCCTTGCCTGGGCACAGATCCCGGGGAGGCTGAAGGACGCGGCCGCCCAATATGAAGAGGCGCTGCGCCTGCAGCCGGATTATGCCGAGGCGCACAACAACCTGGGCCTCGCCTGGTCGCAGATGCCCGGGCGGTTGAAGGACGCGGCCGCCCAGTATGAAGAGGCACTGCGCCTGCAGCCGGATTCTGCCGAGGCGCACAACAACCTGGGCGGCGCCTGGGCACAGATGCCCGGGCGGTTGCAGGACGCGATCGCCCAGTTTGAAGAGGCGCTGCGCCTGAAGCCGGATTTTGCCGAGGCGCATTACAGCCTGGGCGTTGCCTGGTCGCAGATGCCCGGGCGGTTGCAGGACGCGATCGCCCAGTATGAGGCGGCGCTGCGCCTGAAGCCGGATTTTGCACCGGGATGGCACAATCT
>CAIQIC010000475.1 GCA_903871765.1 uncultured Lentisphaerota bacterium | reverse complement strand
GTCGCGCCCAAAACTAATAAATAGCGGAAGAAGCAGGGGATACCCGTCAGGAGGCTACAGGCAGCATGAAAACAATGATACAGCAATGTGGAAAATTGCGGTTCCCCCCGTTTTTTGGACAGTGAACTAAGCAAAGGTTTAGCGGTATAAATCGTCCAAGAAATGGGAGTTTTACAATGGGTGCGAAACGCAAGGTACATTCGGATGAGTTTAAGGCGAAAGTGGCTCTGGAAGCGGCACGCGGAGCGCGGACCTTGAGCGAGTTGAGCTCGCTGTTTGCGGTACATCCAACCGTGATCTCGCAATGGAAGAGCCTGCTGATCAAAGGAGCGCCGGGCGTATTCAGCAGCGGCCGGCCCGGCCGGGATCTGACCGAGGCCGAGATGACCTCGCCGCTATACGAGGAGATCGGGCGGCTGAAAGTGGAGGTCGATTTCTTGAAAAAAAAGCTCTGCTCGTTCCCAGGGAGGTAATTCGCACATGGGTCGATCCTGGATATCCGCATATGACGATCGGCCAGCAGTGCGAACTGCTGGGCCTGGCGCGATCGAGCTGGTACTACGGACCGGCCGGCACGGAGAGCGCGGAGAACCTGCGCTTGATGCGCGTGATCGACGAGTTGTACCTGAAGCGGCCGTTCTACGGGTCGCCCCGCATGACGCAGCGTCTGCGGGAACTGCACTGGATCGTCAACGAGAAACGGGTCGCGCGGTTGATGAGGGTTATGGGGTTGCAAGCGACGCTGCCCGGTCCGCATACGAGCCAACCGCACCCGGAACACGAGATCTACCCGTACCTGCTCAGAGGCTTGGAAATAAAGGCTCCGAACGAGGTCTGGAGTGCGGACATCACGTATATTCCTCTGCGCGGCGGGTTCATGTTTCTGGTGGCGATCATCGATTGGTTCAGCCGGTATGTTCTGGCGTGGGAAATGTCCAACACCCTCGATGCGCTGTTCTGCGTCGAGGCCCTGAAGCGCGCCATAAATATACACGGGGCGCCTGGGATCTCGAATACGGATCAGGGCGCGCAGTTCACGGGCGATGGGTATATCGAGGTCCTGAAGGCGGCCGGAGCGCGCATCAGCATGGACGGGCGCGGCCGGGCCCTGGACAACGTGTTCATCGAAAGGCTCTGGTGGTCGGTCAAGTACGAGGATGTCTATCTGAACGACTACTGCGATGGGACGAGTTTGCGCGAGGGGTTGACCAGGTATTTCCGGTTCTACAACACGGAGCGTTCGCATCAGGCGCTCGGTTACCGGACGCCCGCGGCGGTATACCGCAGAGAGGCGGCTGCATGACGCAAGCGGGGAGATCACCGCGTTCCACCGTCCGGGCTTCCCGCTCCCCTCCGACGAGCTATATGGCCCATTCTCGGGGAGCGGGAAGCCGGACGGCCGCATCCTGTTGCTATACGTTTCATACACGGAAACAGGCCTTAGAAAAGGCGTCGGAAAAGGAGGTTGCAAAGTCAGAAAACATTAGCTTACATTACCCCGGAATTTGTCCAACCAATGGGGGGAAGCCCAGAGGTGTCGGAGAAAACGCGGCAGACCCTGCTGGGGGTCTTGGACGCCTTGGACACCTTGAATCGTCAAATTGCTTGGTATGACGGATGCATTGAGCGGGTGGCCGAGTCCCGGTATTGGGAACCTATCCAGAAGATGCGGCAGATCGTAGGAGTAGGGCCCATCACCTCGCTGGCTTTTACCCTGTGCGTGGAAAATCCCAATCGGTTCAAACCTCGCCGACAGATAGGCCCTTATCTGGGGATGACGCCGCGCCGGGATCAATCGGGAGAAATCGATAAACAACTGGGGATCACGCCTGCCGGCCCTGAAATGGCGCGCCGCCTGTTGGTGAGCGCGGCCCACTATATCATGGGACCCTTTGGTCCGGATACGGATCTGAAACGATTTGGGGAACACCTGATGCAGCGGGGCGGAAAAAACGCCAAGAAGCGGGCCATTGTGGCCGTGGCCAGAAAGCTGGCCGTTCTGATGTTGACCTTGTGGCAAAAGAACGAGGTCTACGAACCGCTGAGAAATGAAAGGATGAAGGG
>CAIQIC010000474.1 GCA_903871765.1 uncultured Lentisphaerota bacterium | reverse complement strand
CGGTGATGACGTTGTAGGCGGCATACGTCGAGGTGGGCGGGCAGACATCGTCGTTATAGCCCCAGGTGTAATAACCCGGCACCTTCAAGCGCCGGGCGAAGTTGACCGTGTCGTAGTAGCTGGCCGTGGCGATCTTTGCCGGCGTGGCCTGCGGCGACGGCTTGCCGGTGTCGGGATCGGACCGGAATGGATGTGGCCACCCACCAGCCCTCCCGTGCAGATCGGCTGAGACATCGCAGAACCCTGGGTGGGTGACCGCCAGGCCGGTGACGCGCGGATCCAGCGTCGCCGTGACGATCGCGAGCTGGCCGCCCTGGCTCGCGCCCATGACGAGCAGGTTCTTGCCGTCCCACATTTCGCGCGAGGCCAGAAAATCATTGGCCCGCACGCAACTCAGGTAAATCCGGTGAAAATAGTAGGTTTCCCGGTCGTCGAGGTTGTAGAACCAGTAGCTGTTGAGTGCGGCGGTATCCAACTGGTCGTAAATTTCCTGGGGCAGATTGACCGGAATGCCGTGAACACCGATCTCGAGCGTGATCACGCCGCGCGCCGCCAGGCTTTTGTCGCCGAAGTAAGGTCGCACATGGGCCCCGGGCACCTTCAGGATGGCGGGATAATGGCCGGGAGCTTTTGGTTCGCACAGGATGCCATAGATCCGGGCCGGAATCGCCGTCCCCTCCGGACCGCCCACGGTGCGGAAGCTCACGTGATAGACGTTGACGTCCGCCGTGCAGGCGTCGGGCAGCAGCGTGACGCGCGCTTCAACTGGGATTTTCGCCATTGCGGCCTTTCCCGCCTGCCAGAACGCGTCGAAATCCGCCGGCTCGACCTGCGTCGGGACAATCTTCTCCGGGGTGAACGCCGCGGTGGCCGCGCCGCGATAGATGCGCCCCGCCACCTCGGTGGTGACCATGCAGCGCAGGAATCCCGGTTGCGCCATCGTGCCGCCGTCAATTACGAGTCCCTCAAGCGGAACCGCGGCGGTTTTCACCGCAGCCGGCATCATCTCGGGGCCGACCTTGTAACCAATGGTCACGCCGTCGATCGGCTCGTTGTCGGCGGTGACAGTGACCTTGAACCGCACGGATTCGCCGGGTTGGTACGTCCAATCGCGGTGGTCGGGCGCCACGCGTACCTGGACCGTGGCGGCGCGGAGGACGGCCTGCGGCGGCACGGGCGTGACGGGCACGGTCGCGCGGGCCTGGATGGTCTCGACGGTGAAAATCAAGCTGGCGCTGGTGAGGAGGAGACGGAGGTGCATGGAAGAAAGAAGTAAAACAGACCTGATATTCATACCCGTTTCATTCAATAGCTAAAAAACGATCGATCGCCTGCCCCTCGCAGATATAAGCTCCTTCCGGTCATGAAACTTTCACCCCGTTCCCGCCTGGTGATGATCGGCGATTCGGTCACTGATTGCGATCGGGCGCGCCCGTTGGGCGAGGGCGAGCCCGATGCCTTGGGTCACGGCTACGTGGCGGAAATCGCCGCGCTGTTGATGGCGGTTTACCCGGCGCGGTCGATCCGGGTGACCAATATGGGTATCGGCGGCAACACGGTGAGGGATCTGGCCGCGCGCTGGGATACCGACGTGCTGGCACTCAAGCCG
>CAIQIC010000473.1 GCA_903871765.1 uncultured Lentisphaerota bacterium | reverse complement strand
GCCTAACCACCAACTATCGGGGGAGAACGGCCTTTTGCAAAGTGCGAAAATAATCGTACGTTATCCCAGGCGGACCTGCGGCAGCGCCAAGCGGCAGTCGCCAAACTGGCGCGCAAGCAGGCGCGCCCGGCCGGGCGCACCAAGCAAAAGGGCGCGCGGCTTTGGCCACGCGCCCTGGCGCTCGCATCTGGACGTGCGCATCAGCGCTTGCGCACCAAGCGCCGGCGCATGAGCATGGCCAAGACGCCGATCCCGCCCAACATCGCCACGCTTGGCTCAGGAATGTAGTTATAGATGATCGTGGCTGTCGCGCCAGCGTGGCTGGTCTGATCGGCCGCCGTATTACCGCCCGTGTAGAATAGCACTGTTCCGGCCAAGGTTGCGCCGGTGAGGCTCACATTACCGCCACCGGTAAACTCAGTCAAAGTGTTTGCATCCGTATGAGTAAACCAGCCGTTCGTAGAGCTTGCGGCATAGAGCGTAGATGTCACGGAGCTGTTGGTTGCCAGATTGGAGTAATAGAATTTCGAACTCGGGAAGGTCGTGTCAATTTGCGGAGTGTCACTGGTAAAATACCCGCCTTGGTCTCTGATGCTAAGTGGCAATTCACTTTGGGCCCATCCTGAGGAGGTTAAGTTGGTGGTGGTTTCTTTGTTTGTGATGTAGAACTTCGTGTCCAGATTCGCGGCCACCTGATAAACAACGGAGGTCAACACGCCCAGCCCGGCATCAAACTGGGCCACCGTCTGCACGTTCGTCCAATCGGTCAAAACAAAGCCCCACGTCACCGTGTTGGTGACCGAACCCCCCGGACCTGCTTGGGCAACCAGCGACCCACCCACCACAATCGCCGCCAGCATCGTCATCAGTTTTTTCATGAGCATCCTAATTCTTCATTATCAACCAAAAATCAACATGGCGCCCTTAAGCACAACGCAACTTTTTGTGACATTATTCAAATATCGCGGCAGTGTAAACGGCAAAAAATACTTTTTAAATGGTAGCCGGCCGCAGGGGCAGCGGCGGGTGCGCGGGACCCGGGGGGCCGAGGCCCCATCGCCGGGCATAGGCCAGCAGTTCGCGATCGGAGTGCGCGTCCAGTTTCACCCGCATGTTTTTCCGGTGCGTGCTGACCGTGGACTCCGCAATGCCACAGCGCCGGGCAATGTCGGCATCGCGCAAACCCGCGCCCATCAGCCGCAGGATTTCCTGCTCGCGGTCGCTCAAGATTTTGTGGAAGGCCTCGGCCGCGTCGAGGTCTTGCGCCTGGACGGCGACAAAGCTGGCGGAAAAGAACGGCTGGCCCTTCAGGACGCGCCGCACGGCCTCCAGGAGCACGCGCAAGGGGTTTGTTTTTTCCACGCAGCCCTGCACGCCGCTCTGCAACACCCGGTAAACCGTATAGGGATCAGCATGGGAGGAAAGGATGATAATCCTGACCGTCGGCCATTTCTGCCGCAAGGGCGCGATCAGATCCAAGCCCCTGCCGTCGGCCATTTCGATGTCAAGCAGGACGACGTCCGGCCGGGGCTGCGTGGCTAACAGCAAGGCCGCCGTGGCGGCATCCGCCGGACCGGTCATCCGCAGGCCCAACTCGCGCGCCAGCGCGACGGTCAGCAATTCCGCCAGCATCTGCGCATCACCCACCATCCAGAGCGAAGGCTTTCGCATGGACGCAGCCTAGGCCCCCGACGCGCTTTTGCCAAGCCTGGATAAATCCGGCCATCATTTCCAGGAAGAAACCGTTGATCGGCATCAGGTATCCAGGCGGCCGAGGAGGCGCAGGAGGCCGTCGAGAATGGTCCAGGGATGGGGCGGGCAGCCGGGCACGTAGAGATCCACCGGCACGATAGCGTCGGCGCCGTTGTGCACGGCGGGCAGGCCGCGGAACGGCCCGCCGGCGATGGCGCAGGCGCCCACGGCAAGCACCAACTTGGGCGCCGGCACCGCGTCGTAGGTCTGGCGCAGCGCGGCCTGCATGTTGGCCGTCACCGGGCCGGTGATCAGCAGGCCGTCCGCGTGCCGCGGCGCGGCGACAAACTGGATGCCAAACCGGCCGAGGTCGAAGGTCAGCGTGTTCAGGACGTTGGTGTCCGCTTCGCAGGCGTTGCAGCCGCCGGCGCTGACCTGCCGCAGCTTGAGCGAACGGCCGAACAGCCGCCGCGCCTTGTCGTCCAGCGCCCGGGCCAGCACATGGGTTCGTCCGTCGCAGCTCAACGCCGCCCGGGTGTTGGCGGCCAGCCGGTACTCGCCGCTGAACTGGAGGGCGCCGTGCGGACAGGCGCGCGCGCAGCCGGCGCAAAACAGGCAGCGGCCCAGGTCCAGGCGCACGCCCGCGGGACCAGCCGTGACCGCGGCGTTGGGGCAGGCCGCCACGCAGCTTGCGCAACCCGCGGGACAGCGCCCGGGCTCCAGCCGCGGCAGCCCGCGGAAGCGGTCCGGCAGCACCGGCGCCGGCGTCGGATACGGCGCCGTCCGGTAGCCCTGCTTCATTCTGGCCAGCAACGCCTTGATCATACGGTCCTATTTCGTCTCCCGCATTTCTTCACAGGTCATGCCCGCAGTACGACAGGTTGAAACTCTTGTTGCACAGCGGGAAATCGGAGATCTGCTGATCCCGCATGGCCAGCGCCAGGCCCAGCCAGTTGTGGAACGAAGGGTCCACGATCTTGTAGCGCGCGAACCCGCCGTGCGCGTCGGTCAGCACCGCGTGGCAGATTTCCCCGCGCCAGCCCTCGACCAGCGTCACGACCAGCGCGTGCGGCGGCAACGCGCCCGCCTCGCGCCAGATGGGACCGGCCGGCAGCGTCTCGAGTTGCTCGCGCACGAACGCGAGGGAGCGCTGGATTTCCAGCCAGCGCACGTAGGCGCGCGCGAACACGTCGCCGGTGTGCCAGGTGGACACCGGCATCTGCGCGAACCGGTACAGCCCGGCCGGGAACCGGCTGCGGTCGTCCCGCTCCAGCCCGCACGCGCGCGCAACGGGGCCGACCAACCCCAGCTCCGTGCACAGGTCGGCGGTCAGGGCGCCGGTGCCCTCAAACCGCGCCATCACCGACGGCGTCGTCCATAACAGATTCACCGCGTTGGCCACGTCGCGCCGCGCGCGCTCGATCTGCTCCAGCAGCCGGGCCACGCGATCCGGCTCGGCGTCGAAGCCAACGCCGCCGATCCGCAGCAGGCCGCGGCCGAAGCGGCTGCCGCAGAGCAGCGCGGTCAGATTGAGGAAGTCGCCCCGCAGCCGGCCGCAGAATGAGGCCGTGGGCAGGTAGCCCACGTCGCCGGCCAGCGCGCCGAGGTCGCCCGTGTGATTGGCCAGGCGCTCCAGTTCCAGCGCCACGGCGCGCAACACCTGGGCGCGGGCCGGCACGCGGCAGCCGGCGAGCGCCTCGACGGCCTCGGCATGGGCCAGCGCGTGGCCGATGGTCGTATCGCCGGCCACGGTTTCCACGCATTGGAATCCTCCCGCGGAGGATTTTCCAAGGATGGGAAAACCGTCCCTGCCAGGGCCCTCGATGCCGCGATGCTGGTAGCCCAGCGCGATTTCCAGGTGCAGCACGCGCTCGCCATGGCATTGGAAGCGGAAATGGCCCGGCTCGATGATGCCGGCGTGCACGGGGCCGACGGCGACCTCGTGAATTTCCTCGCCCGCGACCCGGTAGAAGTCCGTCACGCCGGGCGCGCGGTCGGCGCCGGCCGGAAACACCGGCGTGCCGCCGGTCCGGTACGGCGCGTGGAAGCGCAGCGGCTTGAGCCACGGATGGCCTTCGGGCCAGACGTTCCACTGCTCGGCCAGTTCCCGCTCGAACGCCTGCGCCTGCGGACAGTCGGGCGTCAGCGCCGGATAGCGGTCGCGGACGTCCGTGGTCGCCAGCGCCAGTTCGCCGGCCGCATCGTCCGCCAGCACGGCGTAGAGCCGTACGGCGTCCTCCCCCGGGGCGGAATGGCCGAAGAACGCCGCCAGCCGCGCGCCGTCGCGCACGGCGGCGATGATGGCCGCGCGGAACTCGGCAATGCCGCGGGGCGCCAGGCTGGCGAGCGCGACCGGCTGGCCCTGGCGGACGCGGAGGAACGGGATCGTCACGGCGCGCCTCCGATCAGGGCCGCGGCGTGCTGGAGCTGCGCCGTAAGCCACGGCGGCAGGTACAGGCCCAGGACCAGCACGGCGGCCGCCAGCACCAGCGGCGACAGGATCGTAAACCAACGCTCCGCGCCGGGACGGGCGCGATCCAAATCCGCCGTGGCCGGCGCTGCGCCCTGGGCCATGGCGAGCATGGGCCGGGACATGCCGATGAAAACCAGCGCCAGCAAGGCCAACGCGCCGGCGCCGACGGCCCAGCGGCCCTGGTCGAACGCCGCCTTGAGCATGGTCAGCTCGCTGAGGAACGGGCCGAACGGCGGCGAGCCGACGATGGCGAAGAGGCCCAGAACCCACAGCGCGCCGGTGACCGGCAGCGCGCGCAGGGCGCCATGCACGTCGGCGACCCGCTTGCTCCGGTAGCAGGCCAGGAGGTTGCCGGCGGCGAAGAACAGCAGCGCCTTGGTCAGCGAATGATTGACGGCGTGCAGCAACGCGCCGAAGACCGCCGCGCCGCCGAGCCCGACCCCGAGCGCCAGCAGCCCCATGTGCTCGACGCTGGAATAGGCCAGCAGGCGCTTGTAGTCCGGTTGGCCGATGATGAAGACGGCGGCGACGCCCATGGACAGCAGGCCGAACAGGACCAGCAGGCTCTGGCTGAAGGCAGCCTGGCCGGCGGCGGCGCAGACCTGGTGCGCGCGCAGGATCGCCAGGAAGGCGCAGTTCAGCAGCGCTCCGGAGAGCAGGGCGGAGACGACCGACGGCGCCTCGCTGTGCGCGTCGGGCAGCCAGGTGTGCAACGGCGCCAGACCCATCTTCGTGCCATAGCCCACCAGCAGGAACAGGAAGGCCGCCTTGAGCCAGGGCGTCTGGAACTGCGGCGCGGCGGCCAGCAACTCACCCAGGGTGAGCGCGGGGCCGGCCGGTGCGCCGGGAGGCGTGGCGGCCACAACCAGCAGGAAATTGCCCAGCAAGGCCAGGGCGATGCCGACCGAGCAGATCAGCAGGTACTTCCACGTGGCCTCCAGCGAACGCGGCTGGCGGTGGTAGTAGATCAGCGGCGCGCTGGCCAGCGTCGTGGCTTCGACCGCCACCCAGAGCAGGCCGAAATGGTGACTGACCGTCACCAGCGTCATCGAGGCGAGGAACAGCAGCAGGCACCCGGTGAAGACCGCTTCGGGCGCGACCTCCGGCAGCAGGCCGAGGCCGGCGGGTTCCGCGCGCCGGCTCTGGACGGCGCGGTGGAGGTAGCCCGGGGCGTAGAGCGCGGCAGCCAGGAACAGCGCGCTGGCGATCGAGAGGAACAACAGGCCCACGGCGTCGAGCTGCAGCCAGCCGTTCCAGGCGGGCGGCGCCGGGACGAGCCAGCAGGCGGCCGTCAGCACGGCGTGCAGCAGGGCGGCCAGCACCAGCAGGGCGCGGCGCGGTCCGTCCGAGCGCAACCCGAAGGCGGCCGCGCCAGCCAGCGTCGGAATGAACAGCAGCATCCCGATCATGAGGACCAGTCCTTCAGCGCGTCGAGCTGATCGGTGTCCATGTGCTCGAATTCGCGGCTGATGTGGAACACCAGCAGGCCCATGACGAACACCGCCACGAAGATGTCCAGCAGCACGCCCAGTTCCACCAGGAACGGCTGGCCCTGCACCAGCACGACGCCGACCGTGAAGATGCCGTTCTCCATGACCACGTAGCCCAGGACCTGCGTGATCGCCTGGCGGCGGGCGACGATCAGGAACAGCCCGACCCAGATGGTGAACAAGCCGACCGGCAGGGCCAGCGGCGAGACGACCGGGCCGGGCAGCGGCAGCCGCGCGCCCAGCCAGCAGGACGCGCCGAGGACCGCCAAACCGATCAGCAGCGAGGCGACATAGCCGACGAACGGCTCCATTTCGCGATGGGTCTCCGTGTCGCGCAGCGCGCGCCGCAGCAGCCAGGGAAAAATCAGGCCCTTCAAGCCGGTGCTGCCGGCGGCCAGAACCAGGGCGTGGCCGCCGAGGCCGTGGTGCGCCAGCAGCGGCAGCAGGCCCAGCAGCAGCCCCTGGGCAGCCATCAAGCGGACGCTGCCCGCGACCCGGCTGGAGCCCAGCAGGAGCAGGTCCGTCAGCACCAGCACGATCATCATCAATTCGACGGGTTGGTTCATGCGTCTACCTCAACGCCACCAGCAGGGCCAGGACGGCCAGCGCGCCTGCGCCAACGAGCAGTTGCGGCACGCGCAGCAGACGCAGCCGCGCCAGACAGGACTCAATGACGCCAACCACCACCGCGAGCCCCAGCAGACCCGCCACGCTGACCGCGGCACGCAGCCCCCAGGAGCCCGGCGGCAGGGGCAGGACGATGCCGACCACCAGCGCACCCAGGATCCAGAGCTTCAGCGCCGCGCCGTACTGCACGAACGCGAAATCCACCCCGCCGTGATCGAGCACCATAACCTCGTGGATCATGGTCAGTTCCAAGTGCGTGTTGGGATCGTCCACCGGCAGGCGCGCGTTCTCCGCGAGGAACACGATCAGCACCGCGGCGGCAACGAGCGCGGGTCCGCCGCCGGGGAGGCCCTCGGTCAGTCCGCTCAGGAGGCTCGAGAGCGACCATCCGCCGCCGCGGAGGGCCAGCGCGGCGAGGCCCAGCAGCAGAGCCGGCTCGGCGAACGCGGCGAACTGCATCTCGCGGCTGGCGCCCATCCCCTCGAAGCTCGACCCCGTGTCGAGCGCGGCGAGGACGGTGCAGAAGCGGCCGAGCCCCAGCAGGTAGGCAAACAGAATCAGGTCGCCCTCGAACGCGAGGGGCGCGGGCAGACGGCCCAGCGGCGTCAGCAGCAGCGCCACGCCGAGCGCCGCCAGGGTGACCAGCGGGCCGGCGCGGAACAGCCAGGTCGTGGTGCGGCTGTAGACCGCGCCCTTGCGCAGGAGTTTGCCGAGATCGTAGTACGCCTGCAGCAGCGGCGGCCCGCGGCGGCCGGCGAAGAAGGCCTTCGTGCGGTTGATCACGCCGGGCAGCAGCGGGGCGAACAGCAGCGCCAGCAGGGGTTGGAGGAGCGCGAGCAGTCTCATGAGCCCCCCAGTTTCCAGAGCAGCAACGCCAGCAGGGTCACAGCGATGTAGAGCACGTACAGGTGCACCCGCCCGTGCTGCAGCCAGCGGAAGCGTCCCAGCAGCCCCGCCAACCGCGCGAAGAGCGGGTTGAACAGGTAACGCTGACCCGAGTCGGGCGTGCTGGAATGGAACGACGACGGCGCAGGGAAGATACCCGCCGGCGGGGTTCCACCCCGCCGCGAGCGCAACAGCGCGTGGAAATTGTCGAGCAGCGGCTGGGCAAAGGATGAGGCGGTGTACTGCATGCGCGGCGACGGCCGCGCATAGCCGCAGTCCCACGTGCCGGCGACGGTCACCGGCCGGTCGGCCAGCAGGCGGCGCCGCACGAGCGCGAGCGTCGCGATCACGATCGTCAAGAGAACGCCCACGCCGGTGACGGCAATCCGTTCGAGCGCGCTCGCGGCGCGCACCGCGCCGCTGATCGCCTCCGGCGCGGTGGCCGGCAGGAGCTGCCGGAGCACGGGCGTCAGACCGCGGATGATCCACGGCGCCAGCAGCCCCGCCAGGATGCAGCCGCCGGCCAGCATGGCCATGGGTATGCGCTGCGTCCAGCCGACCTCCATCGCCCCGGCGCTGTCCGCGTGGCGGGGCTCGCCAAGGAACATGATGCCGAAGGCCTTGGCAAAACAGGCGGCGGCCAACCCGCCAATCAGCGCCAAGGCGCCGACCACGGCCGCGCCGGCGAGGACCAGGCGCGGCACGGGCTGCAGCAGGCTGCGAAAACCGCCAACGTACACCAGCAGCTCGCTCGCGAACCCGTTCAGCGGCGGCAGCCCGGCGATCGCCGCGGCCCCGATCAAAAAGGTCAGGCCGGTCCACGGCATGCGTTTCAGCAGGCCGCCCAGCCGGTCCAGTTCGCGCGTGCCGGCGGCCTGGGCCACCGCGCCCGCGCCCAGGAAGAGCAGGCCCTTGAACAGGGCGTGATTCAGAACGTGGAACAGGGCGCCCGCGAAGCCCAACACCGCCACGGCCGGCAGCCCGCCGGCACGGCCCAGCAACCCCACGCCGAGGCCGAGCGCGATGATGCCGATATTCTCGACGCTATGGTAGGCCAGCAGCCGCTTGAGGTCGTGCTGCGCCAGCGCGAAGAGCACGCCGAGCACGCCCGAGACCACGCCGATCGCGAGCAGCAGGCCGCCGCACCACGCCGGTAGCGCGCCGAGGAAGGTCAGCGCGCGGACGATACCGTAGATGCCCGTCTTGATCATGACGCCGGACATCAGCGCGGAGACGTGGCTCGGCGCGGCGGGGTGCGCCTCCGGGAGCCAGACGTGCAGCGGCATGAAGCCGGCCTTGGTGCCGAAGCCGATCACGGCCAGCAGAAAGAGTCCGCCCGCGGCGGCCGGCGGCGCGGCAGCGAGCGCGGAGGCGAAGGTGTCGAAATCCAGCGAACCGGCGTAGTGCCCCAGCCACAGGAACATCGCCACCAGGAAGGCCGTGCCGAGATGCGTCGCCACCAGGTACATCCAGCCCGCCGCGCGGACGCGCGGCTCCTCGTGCTCGAACGTCACGAGAAAGAAGGACGCCAGCGACATCGTCTCCCAGGCCGTGAGAAAGAGCACGCCGTTATGCGCCACGAGCACGACGGCCATGCTGACGGTGAGCAGGTTGTAGTAAAACCAACTCGGCCCCTGGTTGCGGCCGTGCGCGGCCTTCCGCATATAACCGATGCCGTAGACGGCGGCGAGGGCCGCCAGCAGAAACAACGGAATTAGGAAGAAGGCGCTGAGTGCATCCAAATGCAGATGGAAGGAACCGTAGGGCACGGACCATGGGAGGCGCACGCTCTCCGGCGTCCCGCCCAGCAGGACGCGCAGCGCCGCCGCCAGACCCGCCAGCCCGCCGGTCACGGCGCCGCCGGCGCCCAGCCGGGCGGACCACGCGGAACGGCCGGCCGCCAGCGCGGCCAAGCCGCCGGCGAGCATCAGCAACAAGGCTATGAGTAAGAGAGTCACGAGGGAGGTTCTACCTGCTCTTCATCGGAGACGATGTTGCGCGCCAAGGCGCCAAGAGGAAGAGCCCGCGGTGACGGAATGAACGGCATAGGCCGGATGGTGTTGATTCATTCGTTCTTCCCGATTTCCAAATCTTCAGTCTTCATCCTTGCGTCTGGGCGTGAGCTGCTTGGGTCAGTGAATCGCGCTGCCGCCCGCGACTCAGAGACCCGGCGGCGGCTGGGCCGCCGTTTCAATGCGGCGGGCCGCCGTGAGGATTTCTTCGCGCCGCGCCTGGCAGGCCACCGCGGCCTTGAAGCGTTCGTCGCGCAGGGCGTAGGCCAGCCGGGCGAGCAGGTGCAGATGGATGCGGGTGGTCGGACTGATCAGCGAGAACAGGGCGTACACCGGCCGCGCGTCCAAGGCGCCGAACTCGATGGGGGTCTGCAGAAAGCCCAGGGTGATCGCCGGCCGGGCCACGCGCAGCACGATGGGATTGCGCACGTGGGGGATGGCGATGCCATCGCCCAGCGCGGTCGAACCGAGCGCCTCGCGGGCGAGCAGAATGTTGCAGAGGAATTCCGGCTCGATTTCCGACGGCAGGGGCATTTTGTCCACCAGCGCGCGCAGGACCGTCGGCTTATCCGTCCCCGGCAGGCCGTGAAACACACCGCCGGCCTCAAGGGCGTCCGACAACGCCGGCAGCGGCCCTTCGTCGGGGTCCGCCGCCCCCAGAATGTCCGCGGAGACGCGCAGGTTCCGCCGCGTGGCAAACTCGAGCAGCTCGGCCCGGTTCACCCGGCGCTGTCCGCCGACCTCCGGCGCGGGCAGCTCGCCCTTGCGCACCGCCTCGTGCAGGACGCGCTCGGACAGGTTCACCATCCGCGCCGCCTCTCTGATCGTCAACTGCATAGAAAAATCCCATCTCGCTTGGAGCGGTAAAAAAAACAAAAGCCCTCCCTCCGGAGGGTTGCCATTTCTGGATGCCCGACAGGTGGGCCCGTGGTCACCGAACGCTGGATACATTCCACCCATAATCCGCCGCTGTCAAGGCGGGAAAATCGGGACATCCGCGCAGACCATCGCGTCGCCGATATCGCTGCCGGCTTGGGCCAGCGTCTTGCCGTGCGGTCAATCACCAGCGAATGACCCTAGCCGCTCCACGGCTGTTTTTGCGGACGCTACCGGGCACTGGCTGGTAAGATCACGGCTAACCGGACGCTGACCCGTCGCGGGTCACCGGGACAGTCGGGCCGTTGGCTGGAACGCCTTCCTTCCGTCCGGCAGATGTCTTGGCCTTTTCTTCGCGAAGTTCCTTCAAGCCATCCTGAATCAGCGCCAGGATGACGATCCAGGCCGCAACGCCCAGGAGTGCATATTTTCCGTAAAAAGGCAGGTTTAGCGGAGAGTTCCAAAGCATGTGCAGAACAACGGCGATGCCGAAGATCTTCAGGAAGCGCACATCTTTGAGCATCGCGATCGCGAACGGATTGGCGCCTTTCACCCTCCAGAGCGCAGCGCCCGCCATCGCCGTCCAGGCGATGTGGCCAAATGGGGAAAGCATGCCACGCACCATGATGGTTTCTTTCATAAGAGCGGCATCATTGAGTCCCGTGCGCAGCGCATACCCGGCCGATTCGAAGGCCGCAAAGCCCGTGCCGATGGCCGCGCCGAACAACAGGCCGTTGAGTCTATAGCGGTATTTGGGCAGGCTGGTTACCGTCAGCAACGCCAGCAGCTTGCCGGGTTCCTCCGCCAATCCGGCCACGGAGGCACCCAAGCGGTCCAATTTCAGGGTCGCCGTCAGTTGAAACAGGACGAGCGAAAGAATCAAGGAAAGAATGCCGCCGATGAACAACAGCCGTATGACCTGGTAGAGGGAAACATTCCGACGCGCGTTGATTTCGACGAAGAAGATGAGCGTCGCAATCGGCACGGCGAACGAGCCGACCATGATCAGCCCCGGGATCAAGTTGATATTTTGGTACTCATTCCAGCCCGCCAGGAACAGCACGTAAACGACCAACGCCCCCCAGAAACGTCTTGAAGAAGACCCAGGGTTTCGGCCAGCTCGTATCCACGTCGGCCAGGGCTGGCGTGGTACTGGCCGTTCCCACGGTGAAGTACTCCTCGATCTCCTCGCGACTATGCTTTCTAAAAACCTCTGAAAACAAATCCTTGAGGCTGAAGCCCTCCAGCTTCTCAATGCCGGCCAGCGCGGTGAGGCGGCTGCTGAGCTCTGCAGCCAGGCGCTGCACTTCGTTGACGGCCTCGGGCGGAGCCTCGGGCTCCACCACCTTCAACTTCGTTGCCGCGGCCTTGGGCGCGGAGTCCTCGAGCCTGAAGAGATGGTTGCAGGTGGGGCATTGGACCTCCTGGCCCGCAACGGTGGCCTCGCCCTGCAATTCCCGATGACACTTCGGGCAGGTAACTCTTATTCCCGTCATGGTCTTCCTCATCATGTCTTCCGATCCTGGTAGAGGCTCTCGATCTCCTGGCGCTCCGGCTGGCTGTAGGTCGCAAGGTCCTGTGCGACCCGTGCCTCGAAGCGCTGGCGCAGGCTGGCCGGCCGGGGAAGCACCCGTTGCTCCAACTGCCTCACGCGTTCGACCAACTGCTGGACCTGGTCCGCAAGTGCCCGGATCCGCGCGTCCTGGGCTTCATCGCCCCGGAGCGCCGCGCCCTGCGTCGCGCACACGATGACCGCCACCGCCGCGCCCATTCGCCTGGTCATGTTCCTGGTCCTCCCGCCGGCCACATTTGCTCGGAGCGTTTGCATCTTGTTCGGAAATTTGCCCTGCCCGACTCCGCCGCGTCAAGCCCATTTACAACAGGTCAAGACGTGACCCCGTTTCTTCGCAATGGCGATGGAGATCGCTGAGGCCAGCAGCAGCGCCAGAAATGAGCCATCAACCCGAACAAGCTTCATGGCCAGCCAGAGGAACCCGGCCATGCAGACGGTCACGGCCAGGTGCGCCATAATCTGTATGGTGATGGCCATTCTATCCTCGCTAACCCGACCTTGCAGCGGGTCACCCGGGGCACCCGGGGTCACGTCTTGACATGTTGCATTCTCGATCCAGCCGGTCCATGGTTTGGCGGAGCGCCCGGACGGAGCGTGAACGGGTCGCCAGCCGCTTGATCGCCTGCAACACCGAGGTGTAGTGAATCCCGCCCACATGCACGCCGAGTTCCGCCAGTGTCAGCCCGGCATACCGCCAGCCGGCCCACAGCGCCACGTCTCGCCCCCAGTCACCGTGCCGATCCCGGAACTGCTCCCAGCGTTCCCCCTTGATCCGTTCCACTTTCTGCACAATCGCATCGAATGACCACTGCTTCCGAAGGTCGCGTTGTCCCTGCGACTCGCCATGCACCCGGAGGTGCCCGCGCACCTTGCTGGCAAAGCGCTCGCCCCCGAGCACGAGACCCCACTTCAGCTGCTGCCACGGACTTTCGGCTACGCCTTGCCGCACCCGGTCCTCCACCAACTCACGGTAGTTCTCCGACCGTCCTGCCGTTGTCCTCCCCAGCCGCTCCAGCAAGGTTTGGCTATCTAGCCAAGGGGGGTTCTTCTGGTATCCCGCGTACGCGCGATATGAACTCCACTTGTAGCCTCGCAGTTCCTCCAGACGCCGCTGCACTTGTTCTGGGCTTGGCGGCGCGGTCAACCCCGCTCGCTGCGCCGCCCGCTCCTGCTGCCGGGCCGCCACCGGATTCAGGTGCATGTACATACTGAGCTCAAGCCCCCACGCGCCATGCTCGACCAGAATCGCCTTGAACCGTCCTTGAAACACGTGCCCGCTCAATTCATGCCTCCGGTTAAACCACACGCTGTACGCTACATTCAGCCACTGGATCGCGCGACTGGCATTGGCGTCCGGCGTACCGAGCAACACGTGATAGTGGTTCGGCATGAGCACGAACGCGTACACCCGTACGCGGTGGCGTCGGCGCATTTCCTCGAGCAGTTCCAGGAAGTGCTCCCGGTCCCGGTCATCCCGAAAAATGAGAGCACGGTGCTGGCCGCGGTTGGTCACGTGATACCAACCGCCAGCCACGTTCACTCGGAGTGGTCGCGCCATATCAGAAAAATGCCTCGCAAGTCCCCGCCACGTCAAGCCCATTTACAACATGTCAAGACGTGACCCCGATTCTTCCCCTTGTCCGCAAGTGCCCGGATCCGTGCGTCCTGGGCTTCATCGCCCCGGAGCGCCGCGCCCTGCGTCGCGCACACGATGACCGCCACCGCCGCGCCCACTCGCCTGGTCATGTTCCTGGTTCTCCCACCGGCCACATTTTATTCGGAGCGTTTGCATCCTGTTTGGAAATTTGCCCTGCAAGGCCCCGCGGCGTCAAGCCCATTTACAACAGGTCTGGACGTGACCCCGTTTCTTTTACTGTCTGAAGGACTCAAACCCGAGAAGACCGCGCACCATTACCCAATACCCGGTCCTTCCATTTGATTTGTTGATTTTTGACACCGCTGACTCTCTGTCATTTCATCCGGCTTTCCATGGCTGCTTTGACGATGGGTTTGACATTTTCAAGATCACCTTCGGCTTTGATTGGATACTGCGTCCACTCATTGTCAGCGTTGTACGTGCCGATCTGGTAGAACTGCCTTCTTGGATAGAAGTAGGCGAAAACGCGACCGTTGATTTTCATTGAAATGGCAAAGGAAATGGCGTCCAGCGAAATGCTACCTGGCTTCCAGTTCTTTATTTCCTCAAGAAGGGCTTCGACACGAGAGCGTACCGCCGCATTTGTTATGTAGTTCAGGTGATCACTCAAATGAGTGACCTCGATGACGTCGGGTTCCGACGGTATCTCTTGCTCTGAAAAGGCAGGGATGATGTCTTCCTCACCTTCGATTTTCAGACATACATAGGTGAAGAGGAACGGACGGATGCTGAGCCATTTGCACCGATTGACCATGGTCTGCGAGAAACTCGGAGCGATCAGGAACAGACGGGGTTGTTGGGTGGCATCAACAGAGTGGTGTCTATAAAGTCGAGCGAATGCCTCCGCATGTGTGCTGACGTAATCATAATAATCGAGGCCTTGGAACAACATCCCGTCGTCCTGTTTGACCTTGAGCTCAGCCACCACAAGGGACTTTCCGCTGTCCACCATGAGAACATCCAAGCGACCGCCAGTCGTTGATTTCTGGTGGTCCATGTAAATGAGGCCCTCCTCAATCTTGTCCGTACGACGGCGCACCAAGTCCTCAAGTTGCTGTTCCGAGATGTCATTTACCTTTGTGTAGTCTTTCATGTTTTCCTCTCCGGTCGAACGTCACGCCTCAGGCTCAATGGGTGCCGCTGCGGCACCCGAGTATGCTGGAGGCGCTTGTTGGGACTGTGAATCGTCCACTTTCATGATCTTTTGAATTTCCGAAACGTAAACAGACCACTGATCTTTCTGACTCGGTCCAATATCGAACGATTCCATAAGAGTCACAGTTGCGTTGAGAATGCTAACCTGCTCAAGCGAATCATCAAGGCCGTCGAATACTCCGACGATTGTGCTGCCATTCCGCATGGTTATCTTCACTGCATGTCCAATAAGATAATCCATTTGTCCTGAGCGTATTGCTCGTGCTGGAGGGGTGCCCTTGAGCAATGCAGCGCTTTGTGTCATTTGGGCTGGCGGAGCACGCTTCATGGCTTTCCGGAACTTATTCGCTGCTACAGTGAGAATGCCTGCAACGCTCCAAGCCAACCCCGTCCTAAGGCCATCTGACATCCGGTCGTAAAAAGGAAGCATCGCGAAGAATATGGCGACAGCGGCGCCAAGTGCAGCGAGAACCCCGCGCAAGGCATGTGCTGGAATGGCCCGTCCGTAGAATGTAAATTGTATTCTCATTGGTTGGGGCTAGCGTCGTTTGCAGTGTAACCCAAGGCTCATGGTGATTGGACATGGGCTCGCCGAAAACCAAGCGTGCGATGGAGGCAGTGTTCGGGTTGCCTTTCTGTTCATACTGAAAGAAGCCTCTCTACGAATATGCGTGCGGTGCCCATGAGGGAGAATGCACCGAAGACACCGCTGATGCCGTTCTTGGACACTAGCTCAAGTTGCTGTCGATCCTGCACGGGCGAGGTATGATCTGGTTCTACGAGTTCAGGGGTAGCGTGAACCGCTAGGTTCCTCAAGTCGAAGAGGCGCTTAAGACAACCCCTCTCTTTCGATGTAGTCTTAAGGCACGGATAAACCTGGAGGAGGAATTCTAGCTTTTCGCGTATCCGGGCGCGCACAAATCTCTTAGTGATTTCGTTCAAGTAACGTCGATGCACTACATCGCTCGTATTCAGGACGCGCCTGAAGAGAGCCCAGTTCACCTCGCATTCTACGGCTGTGGCCGTTAAAATCACCGCCTCCACGTGGAGGAAGAACTTCTCGTCCGAGTCCAGCGTCCTGCTTGCGGCGTCAAGGCATCTTTCAGCACGTTTTAGGAACGTGATGCCATCCATATGTCCTCCTTTGCCGCAACGACCGACGTCTGACTGAGGCGCGGTAGCGCCGATAACGGCATCATGAAAACACTGAGTGGCGAAAGTGTCAAGCGCGATCAGCCATGGCGACAGAATTGAACGCGACAACAAATACTGATTTTACTACCAGGGCATGGCGGACGTCGTAAAGTCGTTTCAGATCGGGTTGGCCAAATATCCCCTCCTCCCCATTGAATTGGATAACGAACACTGACCGGCTTAGCCGGCGGGCTACGCCGGCGGGAGGCGGTCGATGTGCCGGGCGGCGCGGAAGAGCACGGCACCCAGCACCAGCAGCATCAGCACGAGGGCCCCGCCGAAGGCCCACGAACTGTTCAACCAGTTCCACCGGGACGCCGGCGCGGCGCGATAGTCCGTGTTTTCCACCGGCGCGCCGAGCTGCCAGGCCGCCGGCTGCAGGCCGCGCCGCGCCGGCGCAAGGACGCTGTCGAGGTCGTAGTTCGGCACGGCGCAGGCCGCCGCGCCATAGCGCAGCCCGTAACGGTGGCCCGGCTCCGCGAGGAACAGCAGCCGATAGACCGGCCCGGACCCGCTGACGCCCCGGATGGTGAGTGGCGGGTTGTCGCCATCGCGCAACACCAGCCGCGCGCGGCCGAGACGTTGTTCGGAGATCTCAAGCGCGAGCTCGCGCCGGGCATAGCCCGGCAACGCGATGTGGAGGAGCCGGCCGCTGGACGCGTCCACCCACGCCTCCACGCCGTTGCGCACCACGGGCAATTGCAGCATGACCGGCCGGCTGAAATTGCTTTCCGCGACGTCCAGGGTCAGCCGGTTCAGCGGCCGCCGGCCGGCGTCCAGCGTGACGATGGTGGCGCGCTCCTTGGGATCGCGCGCGACGCTGAAGTTCTTGAGCGGCCCCTCGGCGCGCGCCGCTTCCACGGCGCCATCCACGGTCTCCAGGCGCCAGAAGGCGACGCGGTCTACGCGGAAGGTCTGGCGCTGCAGATCCACGGTGCGCGTCTCGACCCGGCCGTCGCGCCCGCCGGTCTGCTGCATCAGGCGCGTCCACGGCTGGGCTTGCTCCGCCGTGACGTTGCCGATCGTCAGCCGGAAGCGGCGGCAGGCATTGGTGGGCATGGATACTTCGAGCTGGCGCAGGTCCATGTAGCGGGTGTAGTCGAAGAGCGGCGCCTCGGCCACCAGCGTGGTCCAGTCCGCCCCGTCGGCGCGGCCTTCGACCTTGACACCGTGCTGGAAATCCCGCAGCGGCGTCTGGACGTTGAAGCCGACCGCGAAGGCATTCGTGTCGGTCAGCGCGAACTCCACCTCGAGGCGGTTATCCGGCAATTCCGTGAGGGCCAGCACCTGCGCGGCCACCGGACGCCGCACGGTTTGCCGGCGCACCACGACCTGTTTCTCCAGCGCGCGGGGCAATTCCAGCCCGGTCTCGTTGACGAGGCGCAGGTCGCGATAATCGTCCGCGGTGGCGGCGTAGACGCCCTCGTCCAGCGGCACGGCAGCCACCGTGGTCTGCGCCGGCGCCGGCCCATCCAGCGGGCGCGACCAGCGGAATGCGGTGGGCGCCGGCGCGGCCAGCGCGAGCGCCGGGGCCAGCAGCGCCCCGAGGACAAGGCAACGTTTCATGGCAAGTCTCCCGGCGGCGGCGGCGCGGGCTGGAAGCGCTGCCGGAACTTGAGGTAGATCGCCGCGGCCACCAGCAGGATCACCCCCAGCACGATGAAGGCGATGATCCGGTACAGCGGGTCGAGATTCGCCAGATCGGAGAAGAATACCTTGGCGACCACCACGGCGAAGAGCGCCAGACCGGCATAGCGCAGGCCCCGCACGGTCCGCAGCAGGCCGAACAGCAGCAGCGTCAACGCGTAGGCGGCCCACAGCACCGTGATGCCGCCGGACGCGGCCTCGGGCAGGAAATGCGCCAGCAGGCTGTTGAGCTCCAGCGTCAGGTAGAGGAACAGCAGCGCCAGCGCCAGGTAGCCGGCCACGAGCCCGACCACCCGCGACGCCGGCCGGCGGCGCAGGCCGGCAAACACCACCGTGAGCAGGCCGAGACAGAGCGCGAAATCCAGCAGACGGATGAGGGCGAGATCGGCGGTATAGGGCGAACCGTACATCCAGGTCGCCGTGCTCAGGCTCCACTCGTCCAGATCCACCGCGAGCACCTTGCCCAGCAGGCCGAGGCCCGCGATGACCAGCAGCACCTGCGCCCAGACCGCATCGCGCCGCTGCACGAGGGTCAGCAGGAAGAAACCGAGCGCAAACCAGGCCAGCGTCATGGAGGGCACGGCCAGCGTAGTGGCGAAGAAGCCGCACGTGCGGTGCAATTCGAACTGGCCATAGACGAACAGCAGCACCACGGCCAACGTGGCGAAGACACCCGCGGCAACCGGCGGCCATGCCGCGAAGGCGAGGTCGTTGGCGCGCGTCACGGCCCAGCCGCCCTTGGGCGGCGGCCGGCGCAGCAGCCGCCAGGCGCCGCCGAGGGACGCGATCGGCACGCCCATCGCCACCAGGCGCTCGCCGAGAATGCGCAGATAATCCGGCCACGCCAGGGTCGGCGGCAGCGCCGCGGAGAACTGGCGGTCAAAGTCATAGAACGCCAGCCGGGCCGCCGCGAG
>CAIQIC010000472.1 GCA_903871765.1 uncultured Lentisphaerota bacterium | reverse complement strand
CGGCATGACGACAACGGAAATCGAACCTGGCCATGGGCCGCGGGGGAGTGGCCTGCTCCTGCATCCGACTTCGTTGCCGGGTCCTTATGGCATCGGCGAACTGGGCGCCGCGGCGGAGGCTTTCGTCCGTGCCTTGCGCACCATGCGTCAGCGCCTGTGGCAGGTTCTGCCGCTGGGACCGACCGGTTATGGCGACTCGCCCTACCAATCCTTTTCCAGTTTCGCCGGCAACCCGCTGCTGATCAGCTTTGACCGGCTGCTCGACGAAAGGCTGCTGGCCCGGCCTGAGCTCCGCCGGTTTCCAGAATTTCCGGACGATCAGGTGGATTTCGGCGCCGTGATCCCCGCCCGACTGGCCGTGCTTCGCGCCGTCAGCCGCTCCTTCGCACACCGGGCGTCACGCCGGCTGCGGCAGGACTACGAGGCGTTTTGCGACCGGCAGGCCGGCTGGCTCGACGACTATGCGCTGTTCATGGCGCTTAAGGGGCGCCACGGCGGGCGGGCATGGCTGGAGTGGGCGCCCGCGTTCGCCGTCCGCGAACCCGTCGCCTTGCGCGCGGCGCGCCGGACCTGTCGCGCGGCCATCCGTGCCGTCAAAATTCAGCAATTCCTCTTTGACCGGCAATGGCGGGCGCTCCGCCGCTATGCGCACCGCCGCGGTGTACGAATCATCGGCGATCTCCCCATTTTCGTGGCGCAGGATAGCGCCGATGTCTGGGCGCATCCAGAGCTGTTTCAGTTGGACGCCGCCGGCCAACCCACGGTGGTGGCCGGCGTGCCGCCGGACTATTTCTCCGCCACCGGCCAGCGCTGGGGCAACCCGCTCTACCGCTGGGACGCCCACCGGGACAGCGGCTATGCCTGGTGGCTGGCGCGGCTGCGCCGCTCGCTGAAACTGGTGGACGTGATCCGGCTCGACCATTTCCGCGGCTTCGAAAAATATTGGGAGATCCCCGCCGGCGAGGCCACGGCCATCCACGGCCGCTGGGTCGCCGGTCCCGGCGCGTCCTTCCTGGCCGCCGTCCGCGCCGCGCTCGGCGGACTGCCGCTGATCGCCGAGGACCTGGGCTTCATCACGCCGGAGGTGCATGCCCTGCGCGAACAGTTCGGCCTGCCCGGCATGCGCGTCCTGCAGTTCGCCTTCGGCAGTCTGGGCCGGGAACCGGACCAGTTGCCGGAGTGTTTCCCCGAAAACTGCGTGGTATATACCGGTACCCATGACAACGATACGCTCCGGGGCTGGTTCTGTTCCCCCCCGGGCGCCGACGCCACACGCCCCGCGGCCGCGGTGCGGGCCGAGCGGCAATTCATTCGCACTGCGCTTGGGCTGCGCGACGACGTCGATCAGCACTGGGCGTTCATCGAACAGGTTTTCCGCACGCGCGCCCGCCTGGCCGTGGTGCCCTTGCAGGACGTGCTCGGCTTGGGCTCCGCGGCCCGGATGAACACGCCTGGCCGGCCGGACGGCAACTGGCGCTGGCGCTTCCGTTCCGGCCAGCTCACGCCCGCGGTGCAACAACGGCTGCGCCGCCTGACCGAGCAGACCGGCCGCGCCTGAGCTGGCCCAACGCCAGCCTGGACGCTGCCCGCGCTCCGGCCGGCTGGACTCCTGCGTTTTTCACTCGGCGTCAGGGGGGCTAGGGGTCACGGCCATAAGAGATGAGTCTTTTTCCGGGACGACGCGCTCAGGCTGGCCGGTGCTTGAGGAACGTGCCCTGCTCGAATTCTTCGAAAGCGACCCGCAGTTCCTTCTGGGTGTTCATCACGATGGGGCCGTACCACGCGACGGGCTCGCCGATGGGCTTGCCGGAGATGAGCAGGAAGCGGGCCGGCTCGTCCTGCGTGGACACGACGATCTGTTCGCCGTCGCCCAGAAGCACCAGGTTCGCGTCGCCCACGAACGAGTCGCGGTGCAGGTCGAAATAATTCTCGCCCTCCCTTTCATAGGTGAAGGGATCTTTCTCCCGGCAGAAGTAGGCCTGGCCGCCGATGACGTAGGCCAGGACCGTGTGGCCGGGCCGGGTGGGGTGGACGAATTCGGCGCGCGCCGGCATGGCCACATCGAGATATTCCGGGTCAATCACGATGTCCCGCACCGGGCCCTGGGTCCCCTGGACCGTGCCGCAGATGATCTTGACCGTCACGCCGTGCGCGAGGGCGACCTCCGGGATCTGCCGGCTGGTCACGTCGCGATACCGTGGGTCCATCATCTTCTGCCGCGCCGGCAGGTTGGCCCACAATTGAAAGCCGGCCATCCGGCCCGCCGGGTCGCCCTTGGGCATTTCCTGGTGGATGATGCCGTTGCCGGCGGTCATCCACTGCACGTCGCCGGAGCCGATGACGCCCTGGTGGCCCAGGCTGTCGCCATGCTCGACGTCGCCGCTGAGGACATAGGTGATCGTCTCGATGCCGCGGTGCGGATGCCAGGGGAAGCCCTGGATGTAATCCCGCGGGTGGTCGGCGCGGAAATCGTCGAACAGCAGGAAGGGGTCGAACAAGGGCACCTCGCTGAAGCCGAAGGCCCGCTTCAGCCGCACCCCCGCGCCCTCCAGCGTGGGCTTGCTTTTGATGATCTTTTTGATCTTTCGATTCGTTTTCATGATGCCTCCCTTGGAAGCTTCCGCCGGCTTGCTCACCCCGCCATCCGGCGCGATGGCTGCCGCTCAGGGTGACGGCGCTTGGGCGGCCACATGGGCGCGGATGCCGTACTGGTGCACCAGCCGGCCGCCGAGGTCGGCCGTTTGGACGAGAAACAGGATGTTGGCGAGGTAGCCGAGCAGAAACACGCCATAGAGCAGGGCCACACGGCCGCGGCCCAGCCGCAGGGTCAGGCGGTTCTGCGCGACGAAGATCAGCAGCAACACGACGGCGAGACCGCTGAACACATTGCGCGTCGTCTCGCCCAGGTTGGCGTGGTGCAGCAGCACCCGGGAAATCTCGGGCGTGGGCTGGACCAACAGCGCCGCGGCCTCGCCGGCTTCCACAGCCAGGATGACGCCGCACGCGCCGAGCGCCAGCAGCAGCAACCCCGCCAGATAAAAGGCCCGGTTCAACCGCGGCACGACCAAGCCCAGCAGGATGAACAGCGGCGCCACCAGCAGCAGCGCGATGGGGAAATGCACCACCAGCACATGACATCCGTTCCAGGGCGGGATGGGCGGCATCCAATTCATAAGCGCTCCGCGTGCGGTGAATTATCCATGCCCGTCGTAAGCCGTCAAGCCCCGCCCACAAAGAAGGACGCAGACGACAGGCCAGAATGATGCCAAATCTGATCATCTCCCCCCCATCGCGCCTCGCGATGGGCATAAACGTGGCGCGGCCCGATCCGCGCCACTTCGGTTGAATTTTAGATGCGTCTGCCCTGGCGCGCGCTTGCCCTGCTATACAGGGCGGAGTAGGATGCCCGCATGGAGCTGCGCGGCAAAACGGCGCTGGTGACCGGCGGCGCGGTGCGCATCGGCCGGGCCATCTGCGAGGCGCTCGCGGCCGCGGGCGTCAATGTCGTCATCCACTACTGGCACTCCCGCAGCGCGGCCGAGGTCCTGCGGGCCCGGTTGCAGAAAGGCGGCGTGCGGGCCTGGCTGGTCAAAGCGGAGCTGCGCTCCGAGGACGCCTGCGTCGGGTTGATCAGCGACGCCGTGGCCGCGGCGGGCCGGTTCGAGATCCTGATCAACAACGCCGCGGTGTTTCACAAGGACAGCCTGCGGTTCACGACCGCGGAGAAGCTGCTGGCGGAATTCTGGCCCAACCTGTTCGCGCCGCTGCTGCTGACGCGCGCGTTTGTCGAGCGGTGCGGCTCGGGCCGGATTGTGAACCTGCTCGACCGGCGCATCGCCAGCCGCGACACCAGTTGCGTGCCGTATCTGCTGTCGAAGCAGGCGCTGGCGGCCTTGACCGAACTGGCCGCGCTGGAACTCGCGCCGCTGTTCACCGTCAATGGCGTGGCGCCCGGCGCCATCCTGCCGCCGCCGGGGCGCGGCGCCGCGTACCTGCGCGACGCGGCCGGCCCGGTGCCGCTGCAGCAGCCCTGCACCCCGGCCGACGTCGCGACGGCCGTGGTGGGGCTGCTCCAGCAGGAGGCCGTCACCGGCCAGATTGTGTATGTGGACGGGGGGCAGCATCTGTTGTGAGCATGGACCGAATTTACATTCGCGATTTGAAGCTGCGGTGCATCATCGGCATCTATCCCGACGAGCGCCGCGAACGACAGGACGTGGTCATCAACGTGACGCTGGAGACCGATCTGGCGCCGGCGGCGGCCAGCGACCGCATCGAGGATGCGGTGGATTACAAGGGGCTGAAAAAACGGATCATCGCGCTGGTCGAAGGCAGCGCCTGCCAGTTGATCGAGACGCTGGCGGACCGGGTGGCCGCCCTGGCGTTGGAAGACCAGCGTGTGCGCCGCGTCACGGTGACGGTGGACAAGCCCGGCGCGTTGCGCTTTGCGCGCAGCGTGGCGGTGGAACTTACACGGGAACAAAAGGACGTGTGCAGGGAAACGGACGGACGATGAAGATCTTCACGTATGGGTTGTTGATGACGGTGGCGGGCGCCGGGACGTTGCGGGCGGAGACCGTCGCGGAACAGTTGCTCGCCGGTTACGAGCGCATCCAGAGCGTGAGTTGCGAGGTCCGCCGGGACATGGAAACTTCCAAAATAAAAGAAACCTGGCTCAGCCGGGTCTATTTCCAGCGGCCGGACCGGCTGCACGTGGACAACCCGGCGCCGTTGCCCCGGCGCATCGTTGTGGCCGACGGCACCAACTTCTTCAGCTATGTCGAAGGCGACCGCAAGGGGTTCTCCCTGCCCATCGCGCAACTCGACGCCAAGCGGGTCAATTCCCTGCGCAAGATCCCCGGCACGGCGATGGATCACCTGCTCCTCCTGCGCGGCATCGCCGAGACGAACCTGCTGGCCACGGCGGAATTCCCCGTTCGCCGCGGCTACGCGGGGCCGAAAGCTTTTATGGTGCTTTCGCTGGATGCCAGCAACCGCCTGGGCCGCGTGGAATACTTCACCGCGGCGGACCAAAGTCAGAAGACCATACAGTACGACTACAGCGCCTTCCAGGAAGCAGTGCCGGGCGTATGGATTCCGTGCCTGCATAAGGGCGTCGTTACCTTGGGTAGCGTGGAGAGCCGCGAGACGACCCGCGTGAAGAACCTCGCCGTCAACCAGATCATCCCCCCCAAGCTGTTCGACGCCGGCATGCCCACCGACCAGCTCAACGCCTACGTCGCCCAGGAGATCAGTGACCTGATGGCATCGACGGGCGCGCCGCTGACAGTTGCCGAGCGCCAGGCGCTGGCCGAGGAGATCCTCAACGACGTCGTCGGGCTCGGG
>CAIQIC010000471.1 GCA_903871765.1 uncultured Lentisphaerota bacterium | reverse complement strand
GCGGGCTCGTCATCCGCCGGGTGCGGCGCTTCGTCGAAAAACCCGACCGCGCCACCGCGGCGCGGTATGTGGCGTCCGGCCGGTATTTCTGGAATGCCGGCATGTTCATCTGGTCGGTGCCGTCGTTCGAGCGGGCCATCGTCCGGCACCGCCCGCAGTTGCGGCCGCTGCTGGAACGCGCGCGCGCGGCGCGCACGGCCCGGCAACTGGCCGCGGTGCTGGCGGCGGAGTATCCGCGGCTGGAGAAGATCTCCGTGGACTACGCGCTCATGGAGAAGGCTGACAATCTCGTCATGCTCCGCGGCGCTTTCCCCTGGGACGACGTCGGCTCCTGGCCGGCGCTGGAGCGCCACGTCGGGCGGACGGCCGACGGCAACACCGTGGTGGGCACGTGCGAACGATGGGACGCCCGCGGCAACATCGTCATGTCCCGCGGCCGGCTGACGGCGCTGCTCGGCGTGCGGGATTTGATCGTGGTGCAGGCCGACGGCGTGACGCTGGTGTGCGCCAAGGAGCGGGCGCAGGAGCTCAAGCACCTGGTCGCGCAGCTCAAGGCCGCCGGCGGCCGCTACGCCAAGGTGCTGTGAAAATATATGGAGTGCGGCGGCTTGACGCCGCTTTCTTGATGGGACAGGTGCGCGTCCGAGGATGATGTAATCCGTACAGGAGAGCGATAATGAGGCGCGGAGAATTTATTTGGAGTGCGGTCCTCCGCAGGAGGACCGCTTTTTCTGCTACGGACCGGTCATGATCGATTGGCCCCATAGTCCTCCTCATCGCCTGAGCGAGCAAGGTGCTTACATGATAACGTGCGGTACCTGTCAGAAGGATCATTTCCTGAATACGCCCGAAAAGCTGGACCTGTTTCGCGATCTTTTTTTCACCTGCCTCGCCGAGACCGGGTGGGAGCTTCATGCTTGGGCCATACTTTCGAACCACTACCATTTCATCGCTTCGTCGCCTTCCGATCCCGGCACCCTGCGGCGCATGCTCTCGAAACTGCACACCCTCTCAGCCCGCGAACTCAACCTGCGAGACCGTCAGCCTGGGCGCAAAGTCTGGTTCCAGTACTTTGATACGCACATCACCTTCATGAATTCATATCTTTCCCGTTTGAAGTACGTCCACCACAATCCTGTGCACCACGGTCTGCTCGCCTGCGCCGAGAACTATCCTTGGTGCTCAGCTTCCTGGTTTGCGCGCACCGCAAGACCGGCCTTTCGCGCGACGGTCGAGGGGTTCAAGACCGACACCCTTTCCGTTAAGGATGACTTTGTTCCCAAGACACTCATCCCGAACGATCAAGAAAGCGGCGCGTCGAGCCGCGCCGAAGAAAGCGGCGTCAAGCCGCCGCACTCCAAACTTGTTGCCGTCCTCTCGCAAGATCAAACGTCGGGGGCGGGACGGGACGTCTTGCCCACGGGAGATCTGTGATGGGACGCATTTTGGGCCTCGACTATGGCGCGAAGCGGCTGGGTTTTGCGCTCAGCGATCCCACCGGCACGCTGGCCACGCCGCTGTGCGTGGTGCCGGTCAGCGGCGAACGCGACGCGCTGGCGCGGATCGAGCAGCAATGCCGCGCGACCCGGGCGGAGCGGCTGGTGATCGGCCTGCCGAAAAACATGAACAACACCCTCGGTCCTGCTGCGCAGGACGTGCTGCGGCTCAAGGCGAAACTGGAGCCGCGCCTGGCGATCCCGATCGCGACCTGGGACGAGCGGCTGAGCACGGCCGCGGCGAACAACGCGATGATTGCCGCCGACGTGTCCCGCGCCCGCCGCAAGCAGGTGGTGGACAAACTGGCCGCGCAGCTCTTCCTGCAAAACTACCTCGACGCGCAGGTTTCTCTTGCCGCGCGGGCTGAAGCCGCGCTGGCCGAACGGGCTGGGCACGCGAACAGGAATGAGGAGTTCCACCACGAAGAGCGCGAAGCATCGGAGAGTTTTGGACAGGATTAACAGAATGAACAGGAGGCGGCAGAAGAGATCGAAGCATTGGCCCGCGAAACACGCGAAGATACGCGAATGAATTTTCAGACCATGAATGCTGCCGTTCTTTTTTCGCGTCCTTTCGCGTGTTTCGCGGGCAATTGCTTCCGTCGGCCTAACCACTGACCGCTGACCACTGACCCGTTCCTCAGGCGCTGGCGCGCGTTTCTTCCTCGTG
>CAIQIC010000470.1 GCA_903871765.1 uncultured Lentisphaerota bacterium | reverse complement strand
CGCGATGGGTGTAAACGTGGCGCGGATCGGGTCGGGCGAAGCCCCCGCGCAGGAGCGCGTCAGACCGGTTCGGCCGCAAGGCGGCGCGGGCGGCGCTGGACTCGTGTCCGCGCCGTCCGCGACAACACAGCGGACGGGCCGGTATCACACGCGATCTGCGCGGCCCGATCCACGCCACATCTTCGCCCCGCATCCCCGGCAACTTGCGCGGCCAAATCCCCGAACACTCTGCTCGCAGCCGGCCAAGGGCTCACTCACGAGTGAAATAGGTTGGAAAGTGATCGCCCCGTTGTATAGCATCGCGCATGAAACAAAACCTCCGCTGGCTGCTGCCTGCCCTGGCCCTGCTGGCCGGCGCGCTGTCCGTGAACGCCGCCCGCGCGCCGGGCGCGGACCCCGACACCCTGTCCGAGCGACAGTTCTTCAATCCGCCGTTGGCGGCGCGGCCGAGCGTGCTCTGGACGTGGCTCAACGGCTACGTCCAGACCAACCAACTGACCCGCGAGTTGGAGGAAATGAAGGCCAAGGGTCTGGCCGGCGCGATCATTTGGGACCTGGGCAGCTTGCGCGATCCGAAGAACATCATTCCGGCCGGACCGGAGTTCCTCGGGCCGCAATCGCTCCAGTCCATTGCGCATGCCATGGACGCAGCCAGCCGCCTCGGCCTCGAACTCGGCTTGTCCGCCGCCAGCAGTTGGAACGCCGGCGGCTCCTGGGTCAAGCCCGAACAAGCCAGCCAGAAACTGCTCTGCAGCACGCTGCCGGTCAAAGGGCCGGCGCGCATCGCCGCCACCGTGCCGCTGCCCGCCGGCGCCAGCAAGTATTGGACGGACATCGCCGTTTTGGCCGTTCCGCAGGGCAACGCTCCGGCGACGGCAGCCGGCTCGCCGGCGCTCGACATCTCGCGGCACATGGACGCCCAAGGCCGGCTGACCTGGGACGCGCCGGCGGGCGAGTGGCAGATCATGCGGTTCATCCGCAGCAATACCGATCAACATCTGATGTGCCCCAGCCCCCAATCCCGGGGACTGCTCATTGACCACCTGAGCAGCGCGGCGGCCCGGAGCGACATCGAGCACGTCATCGGCGCCCTGCGGAGCGTGCGCCCCAACCTGGGCGCGCTCAAATATATCTTCCTCGACAGCTTCGAGGTGGATGAGGCGCTGGACTGGACCGGCGAGTTCATCCGCGCCTTCAAGGCGGCGCACCGCTACGATCCGATCCCGTACCTGCCCGCGCTGTTCGGGTCCGCCGCGCTGCGGCCGGACATCGCGGAGCGCTTCCGCTACGATTACCGCCAGACGGTCAGCGATCTGCTCGTTGGGAATCATTACCGGACGGCCCGTGAGACGGCGAACAAACACGGGCTGCGCCTGCTCGCCGAGGCGGGCCACGGCGGCTCGGCCCGGATGGACGTCCTCAAGGCGATGGGCGCGGTGGACGTGCCCATGGGCGAATTCTGGAACCACGAGCGCTTCTGGGTGGTCAAGGAAGCGGCCGCCGCCGCGCATATTTACGGCAAGCGGATCGTGGACGCGGAAACCCTGACCGGCTGGCGGCACTGGCAGGACGGCCCGCAGGAATACAAGCGCCGGATCGACGTGGCGTTCTGCGCCGGCTTGAACCATTCCACGTTTCACACCTTCGCCCACAATCCGCCCGAGGCGGGACTGCCGGGTTTCGTCTACCACGCGGGCGAGCACTTCAACGTGAACAACACCTGGTGGCCCTGCGCCGGGCCACTGATCGAGTACATGGCCCGCTGTAGTTACCTGCTGCAGCGGGGCCGCTTCGTGGCCGACGTCTGCTTCTACTACGGCGACCAGGCCCCGAACCTTGTGCCGACGCGGCGGATCGATCCCGACATCAAGCCCATTTATCCCGCCAACTGCTGCCTGCACTGCGGGCAGCCCAAGCCCGTGGATGCCGACGTGCTGGAGAAAGGCTACGACTTCGACTACGTGAACACCGAGGTCATCTTGGAGCGCATGCAGGTCCGGGACGGCCGGATCGTGTTGAAAGATGGTATGAGCTATGCCGTGCTGGCGCTACCCGACCGGGAGGACATGCCGCCGGCGGTGCTGAAGAAGCTGGGCGAGCTGGCCCAAAAGGGCGCCACCATCGTGGGCCGCAAGCCCCGGCGCGCCAACGGCCTGAACGGATTTCCCCAATGCGACGATGATGTCCGAAAACTGGCCGACCGGATCTGGGGCCCGTGCGACGGGGTCAACGTTAAAGAGCAGGCTTACGGACAAGGCGCCATCGTCTGGGGCGTGCCCCTGAACGACGTCCTGCGGCGCAAGGGCCTCCGGCCGGACTTCCGCGTGCTCCAACCGGCGAACGAGGATCGCCGGATTGACTACATCCACCGCGCGACCGGGACCGAGGACATTTTCTTCGTCTCGAACAGCTCGCTGAGCAACGAGACCGTCGAATGCGTCTTCCGGATGGACGGGCACAAGACGCCCGAGTTCTGGCTGCCCGCCGAGGGGCAGATCGTTCCCTGCCGGGACGCAACGCGGGTGGAGGGCGGCGTCAAGTTGACCCTGCCGATGCCGGCGGCGTCCTCCCTCTTTGTGGTCTTTCGCACGACTCCCACGGCCCCGGAGCATCTCTCGCCGGCGCCCCTGCCAGTGGACGCGCAGCCGGTGGCGGCGCTCAACGGCCCCTGGACCCTGCGCTTCCCGCCGGGCTGGGGCGCGCCGGAATCCGTCACGTGGCCCACCCTGCTGAACTGGGCCGAAGCGGACGACCCGGGGATCCGCTATTTCTCCGGGACGGCGTGCTACTTCACGGAATTCGAGATGCCGGCCGACCTGGCGACCAACCAGCACGCCTTCCAGCTGGATCTCGGCCGCCTGCGGGAGGTCGCCGAACTGACCCTCAACGGCGTCAACCTCGGCATCCTGTGGAAGGAGCCCTTCGTGGCGGACATCACGCGGGCCATCCGGCCGAGGAAAAACCGCCTGGAAATCAAGGTCACCAACCTGTGGTTCAACCGGCTGGTCGGCGACCTGCTCAGCGGCGACCAGAAAAAATACACCCGCACCAACATCAACTTCAACCCCAAGGAAAAAGTCCCGCTTCCGGCCGGACTGTTCGGCCCAGTCCGGATCTTGTCGGCCGCCAAAACCGCCCCGCCGGTGCCCTGACCAAAACGGTAAAGAGGCATCCCCGAAGCCTCAAAGTCTCCGCAGGTGGGACGGGTGACGATCATTTCGCATTCCATACTTCAGCAAGCAGAGCGAGGGCTGCTCGCGCCTCTGGTTCCGAGAATAACTTGAGCTTTACGTGCTTGAGGACATCGTCAGGTGGAGCGCCAGATCCTGCGAGCAAAAGCCCGTACAGCTCTTTTCGCTTCTCGATCGGCAGTTGGGATCCGCTGGTGTATTTTGAATAAGCTCTGGCCATAGCCTCCCAAATCCTGACTTCCCGCTCCGGATCCGCGTCACGCTTGAAATCTTCAATCCATTTTTCAAGTGGTGCGGGATCAACGTCACTAAATACTGTCTGGAATGCCGCTATGCGGCGCTCCATCCCCGCCGGCAAGGACTCATGCTGAATTGGGCCAACATGGAGTTTGCCCGGATCGATCCACTGGACACTTTGTGATTTAGGCGCATCGTTCTTCGGTCCACAGGCCGTCAGCCCCAGGATTGCGACCAGCACAGTGATGAGAAGTCTTGCCGTCATAATGCTAACCAACGCTCGCCTTCCCAAACGGATCAGCGACGCGCGGGCAGGCCTGCCGCTTTCCGCAACGCGTCCACGTCGAGATCGCGCAGGTATTGGATCAGGTTCTTCCAGACAGTGTGATAGCCGAAACCGCCGGCGGTCATTTCCTTGATCGCGTCGTCCTTGCTCCAGCCTTGGACCGCCATGCGATAGATGGCGCACATCGTCCCGGTACGGTCGGCGCCGTGCTGGCAATGGACGAAGACGGGCGCGTTAGTGGTGTTCGTCACGATCTTCAGGAACCGAACGACATCCTCATCCTCGGCGTGCCATGTTTTAAAGCTGATGTGCTCGCGCCGCAAGGGCTCGCCGCCCAGCGCATGCTCGTCGCTGTGGACCGAACGAAGGTTCACCACCGTCCGCACTCCCAGCGCCGCAAGCTGGCGGAAGCCCTCCGCCGTCGGCTGCGCGCCGCGGTAGAGCGTATCGCTGACCTTGTGAAAATTCGGCAAACCCGGTTTCTCGATGGGCACGGCCCACTGCGGCGGACGGTTGGTGCTGGATTGTGCGGGGAGCAACGGCGCGCAGGCCAGCCACAACAGCAGGCAGAATAATTTCATCGCTGCAACTCTTCTTGTTCAGGTCAACAAGGCCACCAAGTCGCGACACACATGGTGCGGCTGATAGGCGAACCGGTGCAGATCGGCTTCGGCCGTCACACCGGTTAACACCAGTACCGTCTCGATGCCGGATTCGATGCCCGCAATGATGTCGGTGTCCATCCGGTCGCCCAGGATGACGGTTTCCTCGCGTCGGCAACCAAGTTGCTGTAGGGCGTGGCGCATGATCAGCGGGTTCGGTTTGCCGACGAAATAGGCCTGGGCGCCCGTAGCCAACTCGATGGGCGCGATGAGGGCCTTGGTGGCCGGCACCAAGCCGCCCTCGACGGTGCCGGTCACATCGGAATTGGTGCCAATCAGTTTGGCCCCTTTCAGGACCAGGCGCACGGCGCGCGTGATCTGATCGTAGTTATAGCTGTGGGTTTCACCCACGACAACATAGTCGGGGCTGACATCATTGAGAGTGAAGCCAGCCTCGTAAAGCGCGTTGGTCAGGCCGGCTTCGCCGATGACAAACGCGCTGCCGCCGGGTTTCTGGCCAGCCAGGAACGCCGCCGTGGCCAGAGCACTGGTGTAGAAATGTTCCGCGGCGACCTCGATACCCAGGCGCGCAAGTTTCTGGCACAACTCGCGCGGCGTTCGTTCGCTGCTGTTGGTAAGGAACAGGAACTTCTTTTGCTCCGTGCGCAACCACGCCACAAACTCGGTCGCCCCCGGCAGCAACCGGTTGCCGTGATAGATGACGCCGTCCATGTCAATGATGAAGCCGGCCTTGGCGCGAATGGGGGCCTGTTCACTCACCGCGACACCTCTTGCCGTTCGAACGGATCAGGCATCGTCATTCAGGCGGCATGGGCACTCACCCGCGGGGACCGACCTGAAGATGCGCTTGCCTGGCGGAGACGATGCCACGCCGGGGCCGGAAAGGCAAATGTGGAGTTGCCGCGGCTGCCCTCCTCTGCGCAACCACTATGCAGGGCGCCGCAGGGTCGCACAAACGATGCCCTTCAATATCCCCATGTGACTAAGGCCTTGCCCGTGCGCGCGGCAGGATTTGTGTCGCCGGCGGCAGGACCAGGGGTTATACTGCCACCCGCGAACGATGAGCGACATCGCAGAAAAGGGGATGGTATGGCCAAGTCACACGATGCGAAGAAGTCGGCGCAGAAGAAACCGCAGATGACCCTGATGGAGAAGCGGCAGGCCAAGCACGCCAAGAAGGCGGCCCGCACGAGCGCCGCCCAAACCGCGCTCTAAGCCGATCGTTCGACAGGCCGGTCCGCTGGAGTACCCGGTCCACAACGTGCATGCATGGGACTTGTCCCGCGGCCGTGAGGGGCCAGCGGTCCGGAAGCTATCCGTCCACCCGGATCCGGCCGAAACGATGCTATTGGTTGTACCTTTCCTGGTACGTCTTGCGGATCGCTTCGGCTTCCTCCGGCGTCAGGCCCTTCAGCCAGATGTGCTCTGCCCTGCTGAGCAGAACCTGGACTTTCCGCGCGTACTTCTCCTTGAGCGCCGGACTCTTTTGTGCGGCGATTTCGACGACGGCGGGCAGGAACTCCGTATAGAAATGTTTGGACACCTCGTACAGGCCGTGCCAGTGGGTGTAGTCGGGGCCCATCATGCTGGCGCCGTGGCGGGCGCGGCGGCCCTCGTGATGCCAGAGCTCATAGAAGATCCACTGGACCTTGTGTTCGAAGGGCGCCTTGGGGTTGAGCACGCCGTCGGCTAGCAAGTCGTTCATCAGGCTCTGGGCCGGCTGGGAAAATTTGTCGTTGTAGAGCACGACCAGGTCATCGTACTGCCGGTAGAAGTTATCCACGAAGGCGTTGCCATGGCAGTTGAGGCAGACGCCTTTCATGCTCTCGCGGCGTTCGCGCCAGGTCATGATGGTCTGCACTTTGCGCGGCACCGTCTTGGTGACAAGTTTTTCGTTTTCAACGACCTGCTCGCTGGTCTGGACCGTGGCGCCCACGGCCGGCCGCGCCTTCGTATCGGGGACCGTTTCCTTGAAGCCGTCAGCATAGATCACGAGGTCCAGCTTCGTGCTGATGACAGGCCGCAGCGTCCACGAGATGCGCTCGCCGACGTCGTGGTTGTTGCCGACGGCCTTGCCGTCGGGCGTGCTGTAGCTGGCGATGTGGCAGGAGGCGCACGTCGGCGCGGCCGCATAATCCTTGCCCAGGACCCAGTCGCCTCGTTTGTCGAGGGCCATCTTGTCCCGGTTGGCGTAAAAAGCGATGCCGTGCTTGCTTTCGTTGTAAATCTCGATCTGCGGGTGGTCGGGCCCCATGTGGCACTTGCCGCAGTTCTCGGGCGAACGCGACAGCTTGGCCTCGAAGGCATGGCGCGCATGGCAGGCGTGGCAGGAGCCCTTCGAGCCGTCGGGGTTGAGTCGGCCGATGCCGCTGTTCGGCCACGTGTTGGGGTCCAGCAAGGGCTGGCCGGAGGCCGCGCGGCGGATCTCGCCCTTGTCATTGCGCTGGAACTTGACGATCGCGCCGTGGCATTGCCAGCAGCCGTTGACGGCGTCGGCATTGTTGCCCGGGGTGCCCGCAGCCTTTTCGGCCAGCACGTTGTCGAGGCTGGCGAGGATTTCGCCGGCTTTCGCGTGGTGGCTCACGGCGAATTCCTTGCATTCCTTGTCGTGGCACTGCGCGCAGTCCTTGGGCGTAACCAGCGTCGAGATCCAGACGCCTTCGTGCCGCCAGGCATCCACCTCGCCGGCTTGCGCGCCATGGCAATCCACTCAGCCGACGCCATTCTGCCCGTGGCGCGAGCGTTGCCACTCCATCACCAGCGCGGGGGACAGCTTCTGGTGACAAGCTGCGTATTTATCGCCGGCGGCGGGCTTCTTCTCGTCGGCCCCGGCCGCGAGCGCTACGCCGGCCAAGGCCAGCGCCACTTGGAGTGTCATCCTCGGTTTCATAATGTCCGCCTTGAACGTCGTTATGACGCTACCATGATGCTCAACACGGGGCGCTTGTCAAGAACCGTACAGCAGATCTCATTATCGGAACGTTTACACGTTCCGCTCCGGGGAGAGATCGCTCCGATCTATCCAAAATGCGAATTGCTGAGCGTTACCGCACCTTGCCGCCGGCCTGCACCGCCGCCAACACCTCTTCCCCCGTCGCGACAAACTTTTCAGGACGCCCGACCGATCCTTCGATATTCCCAGGCGCCGTACAAGAATACCGCGATGCACGAAGCCTTGAGGACGAGCAACCACCACGGACGCCACCACGCGCCGGTCTGCGACTCGATGACATCCGAGGCGCTAAAAACGAGGAAAGCCACGGCCAGGATAAGACCGAGCCGCCGCCTTCGGCCCGCGGCGCGACAGGCCAGCGCGGCGCAGGTCAAGGCAAAGCCCAACCAGAGCACCGCCTCCACGAGGTTGCCGGTAACCGTAAGATCTTTCATACTCCGTTGCCGATGCAGAACGATGCACCTGACCGGCGCTGGGAGGACGCCAGCGGCGGCTTTTCAGCGTACGTCGCCAGATAATTGATCTGATCTCCGATTCTGTCTTCTTCTCCCGATCAGAAACCCGAGCCCCTCGATGCCGCTGCTGATCAGATAAATTACCGCCACGAGACCCGTCGCTAGCGTCAGCAAACCAAACACAACGCTGGCATAGAAGAGGAGCGCCTCGGCATCGTGCAGTGTCCCCTGCTTGATCTTCCCGGCGATTGGCGCCAGGCATAATGCCGCGACCAGGCCACAGCCAGCCGAGGTCGCCAGCAACTGCAAACCCGTCTTGAGCGTCCTAGTCATCTGCAGCAGCCGTCAGCCATTTCCCGATCTTTGTTCGGACCTTATCACGGCTCGTGAAGAAAAGGAAATGGGTTTGGCCGTCATAGGGTTCGTACTCCAGACGCAGACCCCGTTTCGCGATCAAATGGGCCGCTCCACTTATGTAGGAGACCGGAATACGATTGTCGGCGGTGCCGTGGAGGATCAGGATCGGCTTGTCCTTCCACGCGGCCACAAACGGGTCGGCCAGCAGCACGTCCTCGTCCAGCACGGGCGAGATGAAGATCAAGCCCCGGTAGGCCTGCGGCGCGCGCCGCGCCCCGAGGCCGACGCCCCGGCCGCCATTCGACAAACCCGCCAGGTAGATGCGTGCCGGGTCCAGCACGGGGTGCGCGGCGCAATACCGGCGCGCCTGTTCAATCGCCTCTTCGCCCCCCGGTTCATCCCAGTTCCCGGCACCGAATGTGGGGGCCACGATCGCAAAGCCGTATTCGTCGGCCATGCGTTTCCACACCCACAGGTAGCCCCGGAAATTGCCCAAGCTGCCATGCAGGAAGAGCACCACCGGCAGGCGTCTCTGCGCGGTCGTCTTCGGAATGTACTCATAGAAATGCCCGCTGGGCCGGCAGCCCAGGAAGAGATCCCGATACGTCAGGTTCAGCACGGAGCCGAGGCACTCGAATTCGGGCGCGCGCCGCATCTCGCCGTAGATCTCGCGCACCTGACCGCGCAGTTCCGTCGTGTTGGCCTTGTCCATCAGCGGATCCAACGCCGGCACGACGTAGGTGGCCAGGATCAGTTGATCCATCTCCGGCACCAGGTTCGCCAGCGAGGCGCGCCGATACGCGGTCGCCCCCGTGAAGCACGAGTGCACCGCCGAACCCGGCAGCGAACGTCCATCCGGCGTGAGGCCATAGTCAATCCCGAGCAACAGCAGGGCCGCAGCGCCCAACGCCAAGGCGACCGTAATGATGGCGCGCTTGCGCTGGAGGTAAGTCGCGAACCACAACAAGACGGGCGCCGGCAGACCGAGGAGCACGGCGACCGCGAAGAGCCGCCCCTGGCAGGTTGCCCCGTGCGCCAGCAGCAACCCCGCCAGAACGTATATGATGACAGCGCCAACGAGGTAGAGCGCCGCCGCGACCGAGACGATGAATTTCAACACGGGCTTGATCCGGATGAGCGTTATTTGCTGACGGTCAAGGTGGTCGGCTGGGCGGTGATTTTCAATCCGGGGATGGTGACAAGCCCCTCCGTATCGGCCTGGCCCTGGCCTGTCGCGGCCCCGAAGGTCCAATGGCAGGTTGCGCCGGGCTTGAGTTGCATCTGCTGGATTCTGCGCAGGGAAACGTCCGCGGTCGCGGCGGCGGGTATGTCAAACGTCGTCTTGAGAACCGCCGGGGTTGCCAGGAAGAGCGCCAGTTCGATTTTATTCCGCGTGTCGCTGATGTTCTTCCAGCGGAAAAAGGCGTTGATCTGTCCCACGGCCTTGCCGTTCCCTGCGTCGGGCCACGGAATCTTATCGTTGCTGGATGCCTGGGCGAAGACGGGATACGCCGCGTTCCGGCTGACCCGCAACCAGTCGAACGAATTGATCAGGTCGTTGATCTTCTCGATCGCGGCATGGTTATTGGCATGGCCGAACGGACCCCAGTAGAAATAGAGCGCATAGAAATCGTCCGGCGAGCGATAAATGTCATGGTTGCCGACATCGCGCGTGCAGAGCAGACACGAGACGACATCATGTCCCGCCGAATGTAGCACGACATACAGGGGGGCGTTCTTGCGCTCCGGCCTGGGATGGACCACGATGAAGGT
>CAIQIC010000469.1 GCA_903871765.1 uncultured Lentisphaerota bacterium | reverse complement strand
GTTGCGCCCGATGCGCCTGTCAACGGTAGCGCTCACCAATGATCCGAACATCAAGGTTACCAAGCCACTCTCAAACCGCTCGACAGAGCCCGGACCGGCGGATCCCGGAAAAGAAACGCCCGGGAGTACCGGGGGAGAGGAGTCCACTATGGACTACAAAGCCGAGCTCCTGGCAATGCTGGGGCTCCCGGCCGAGGCGACGGATGAGCAGATCACCGCCGCGAAAGCCGACATGGAAAACAAGTGCAAGGAACATGATGCGATGATGAATCGCGCTGTTTCTGCCGAGACCAAAATCAAGGATCTTGAGAAAGCGGCTTTGACCGTTCAGGTTGAAAAAGACCTGGATGAGCATAAAGACGTGATCGAAAACCGCGATGAGGTCAAGGCGCAGCTGATGGCCAACCGCGACGGGACGTTGAAGATAATCAAGTCCATGCGGAAGCCGGCGGCGCAGGCGGCTACCGCGTTGCGCAACCGCGATGGGCAAGCGCCCACCGGTCAAGAGGTGATCGATGCCGCCAAGCGGACAGCCGATCAGGAAGCGTATGTGAAGGAAGTGCGAATGAAGAACCGTTGCAAGTCTCATTCCGAAGCATGGCAGTTGGCTGCCACGCTGAACCCTGAGTTGTTTAAGAAGTAAAAAAAAGAAAGAAACATCAAGCATTATGAACGTGATTAAGACATTTGCGAATAAGACCAGTACGGACCTGACGGGCAAGGAAGGCTACGCCGTCAAGTTTGATACCGATGGCATTGCCTTGTGCAGCGCCATCACCGATCAGGCGATCGGGATCGTGACCAAGGGCGGTTTGACCCAGTCCGAAGTTTGTCTGCAGGGCGAAACGCAGGCGATTGCCGGCGCGGCCGTAACCTCCGGAAAACACGTCATCCCTCATACGGATGGCACGGTGAAGAATACCACCAGTTCCAGCCAGGAGTTCGGGCTTGCGCTCGAGAGCGCCGTGGCCGGCGACTGGTTCAACATGTTTGTGTTGGGAAGCAACAAGACTGTTTCCTAAACAGAACCGCATCATAACCGGATAACAATCCAGAAACAGAAAGAGATCAAAGACGATGAAACCGAATAATGTTCAAGCGCGCGTTGACTTGACCAACTACGCCTTTGCGTTGATGCAGGATATCGAGAGCATCCGCAAATTGGCCGCCCTTCTTTCCCCCGTGGTCCCCACGGGCGGCACGACCGGGCTTTACAATGTGTTCGACAGCACGGCCGCCTTCAAGGCCTATGCGTCCTATGTGGCACGCCGGGCGATTGGTGGCCAGGCCAGCACCATCGGGTTCTTGAGCGATACCGCAAATTACAATGCCCAATCCTACGGGTTGCGCATTCCCATGGATAACCAGGAACGGACGAATGCCGGCAACATGGTCACGCTCCTGGAGCAGGCCAAGACCCGCACGCTGACGATCAACTCGATGTTGTCGTATCTGGCGGATGTGATTGCCACCGTCAAGGCGGGAGTTGCGAAGACGAACGGACTTGGCGAATGGTTGACGGCAGACGTTGACCCGATCAAGGAGATCAACGCTCAGATCAAGGCGATCTACCTGGCGACGGGTATGATTCCGAACACGGTGCTGTTCGATTTCGCCGCGTGGTGTGTGTTCCAGGATAACCCCATGGTGGTCAAGCGCATGCCCGGCGCGGACATCGCCCAGGTGAGCCCGGAACGGATTGGCAAGTTGCTGGTCAACCCGAATGCCAGGATTGAAATCGCCGAGACGGCCGTTTTGGCCGGCGGTGGGCTTGGCAATGCCAGCGCCACCAAGCAG
>CAIQIC010000468.1 GCA_903871765.1 uncultured Lentisphaerota bacterium | reverse complement strand
CGCCCCTACGGCTGCGGGGTCTTGGGAAGGTACTGGATGATGCCCGTCGCGATGGTGACGCGATCGCTCTTCAGCAGCTTGATCATCTCCGCCCCGGCCATCAGCACCGGGCCGTAGCCATGCTGCGCCAAGGGGCTCCGCGGCCGGTGATAATAATACATGGGATCGAACGCCATGCCCGTGCCGACGCAGGTGTCCTCCACCTGCCCCTTGGCGTTGACCTTGGTGGCGACGGCGTTCCAGCCGAGCTGCGCCGCCGGACCGAAGGCCACGGGGCTGACCCAGCCGCGGTTGATCGCGCGCGCCATGCTGAAGACAAACATCGCCGTGGCGGAGGTCTCGAGATACGAATCATTCCGGTCGAGCAATTGGTGCCAGAGTCCACTGTCCGCCTGGCAGGCGGCCAGACCCTTGAAATGGGCGCGGAGCTGGTCGAGCACCTCGGCGCGCCGGGGATGATTCTCCGGCAGCACCTCCAGCAGTTCGACCATGGCCATGGTGGCCCAGCCGTTGGCGCGGGCCCAGTAGAACTCCGGATGATCGGGCGTGTTGGAACTCCAGCCGTGCATATAGAGGCCCTTTTGCCGGTTGAACATGCGGGCGGAGAACTGCAGCACCTGCCGGACGGCATCGTCGTAGTAACGGACTTCGCCGGTGAGTTTGCCCATCTGGGCCAGCGCAGGGATGCTCATGTACATGTCGTCCAGCCACAGCGATTCCGGCTGCGGGTTGGTGCGGGCCAGCGTGCCGTCGGCCAGGCGGAACTGTTTGTGGCTGATGTGCTCGATGTAGACGTTGATCACCGGCAGCAGATCGGGGCCGACGCCGGCGCGCCGCGCCTTGATCATCGCCGCGCACATGGCGCCGGCATCGTCCAGCGTCTGCGGGTCGATCAGGTTCCGAAACTCATAGCGGCGCATCTGCGCGGGCGTGGGCATGGTGCCGGAGACGGGGGGGGCGACCCCGGCGGCGGCGGCCAGGTTCGCCTGGTATTGCATCCGGAAGAACGGCAGATGGTCGGCCACGAACTGGAATCGCTTCGTCGTGAACGCGGTGAAGCGCGCGTCGCCGGTGACCTCCGCGGCCAGCAGCATGCCGGCGTAGGTCACGCCCTCCTCGTAGCTGATCAGCGGAAAGGAATTGTTCTCCCCGCGATCGAGCACCGCGTCGGGATGGGGTTTGGTGAGATCGGTAATCTCCTCCCGCGTCTTGCGGTTGATGATGCGCATCAGGCTGGCGCCCTCCTGATAGTCGCGCACGCGATTCATCACGGCGGTGATCTCCTCGACCGTGGGCGGGCGATACGGGACGGGGTAATCGGGCGCCATCTGGCTGCCGCTGAAAATGGCCGGCGCAGCGGGCGGCGGCGGGCGAGCCGCACCGTCCTGGGCCCGGACGGTCGCGCCGAGCAGCAACCCGATGGCGGCGAGACCGGCCAGCAATCGAGAAATACGCACAGGAGGAAAACAGAACGTTGAGGTAATCGGGTTCATTGGGGCAGCAAGTGGAGGGAAAGTGGCGCCCAAAATACCGCCCCGCCGCCGTGCGTCAAAGATGCGTTAGAGTTGACTGTAAAGCCCGGCGTCTCGCGCCATCCCGCTCTAGCATTCACGGGGCGGTGCAGGTCTACACGGTTGAGATTGCTAAGGCTCCCTAGGGCCCGCCGCCCAGCAGGCCGCTCTCTCGTGCGAGT
>CAIQIC010000467.1 GCA_903871765.1 uncultured Lentisphaerota bacterium | reverse complement strand
CCTGGGCGATCTGCGGGGTGACGTCTCCGTGATGCATGGGTTGTGGGGGTTGAAGTTCGGTCAGGCGGTCTGCCAACGTCGTGCCTGCAGACGTGCACCGGCGCTGACAGCGAATGCGAATATCGAAAAATAGTCCAAGTTGGAAGCCTGCAGTTGGATTAGGATGGTGCCGGCATGCTGGCGCTTGTGTCCGGCAAACCGCGCTCTTAGCCTAACCTGCCGCAATCCAACCCCCTATTTCAGGAGACTCCATGAGCCCGCAAGCCCGTCTCTGGCACCGGCTTTCCGCCACCACGTTTTTATTCCTCTGCACGCTCGTTGCGCCCCGGGCAAACGCGGTCGAAGTTTCGGCCGCTCCCGCGAAGAAGGTCCGCGAGCCCGCCGTCGCCGGCCTGTTTTACCCGAAGGATCCGGCTGAATTGTCCAAGATGATCGACGCCTGTCTGGTGTCAGCCAAGGTCGAACCGCAGGCCGGCGAGCTTAAGGCGCTCATCTGCCCGCACGCCGGCTATTCCTACTCCGGTCCGGTGGCCGCCTCCGCCTACCGGCTGCTGGCGGGGCGCGATTACGCGACGGTCGTGGTGCTGGGCCCCAGTCATTACGCCGACCTGCGCGCCGCGTCGGTGACGAATGCCGATTTATTCCGCACGCCGCTGGGCGACGTGCCGGTATCGGCCAAGGCGCGCGCGCTCGCCCAGCTCAGACCGTTCGCCCTCGAACCGTCCTGTCTTGTGCAACGCCCGGACTGGTGGCGGCAGTCTTCGCGGCCCGCGCCGGCCGAGGACACCGCGGACACCTGGGAGCATTCTGTCGAAGTCCAGGTGCCTTTTCTCCAGCGAACGCTGAAGAGTTTCGAGCTCGTGCCGGTGGTCTGTGGCGAAATCGACGAGGAGAAGGCTGCCGGGGCGTTGCTGCAGATCCTCGACGACCGGACGCTGATCGTCGCGAGTTCGGATCTCAGCCACTACTACTCCTACGCCACGGCCCGGAATCTCGACCAGCACACCGTCGAGGCAATCTGCCGCCTCGACCCCAACGCGGTCGGCGATGGGGATGCATGCGGACACACCCCGATCCGCACGTTGCTGTACGTGGCGAGGCAGCAGGGCTGGCAGGCCCGGCTGCTCGACTGCCGCAACAGCGGCGACATTACCGGCGACAAATCGCGCGTGGTCGGCTATGCGGCGATCGCGTTCTACGCCCCGGCCTCCGCGTCGGCCACCGCGCCGGCCGCCGGGCCCATCGCTGCGCCCGCCGCGCAGTTCACCGCGGCGGACCGACGCTACCTGCTCGACCTCGCCCGCAAGACCGTGCAGGAGGCCGCCACGACCGGCCAGCTGCCCGAGGCGTCCGCCGACGGACTCGCCCCGAAGTTCACCGCGGCCAAGGGCTGCTTCGTGACGCTGACCAAGCGCGGTGAACTCCGCGGCTGCATCGGCTACATCCTGCCGCAGGGATCGCTGTACCGCGCCGTGATCGAGAACGCCCGCAACGCCGCGATCCGCGACCCGCGTTTCCCCGCAGTGAGACCCGGCGAAGTGAGTCAGCTCGAGATCGAGATCAGCGTGCTCACCAAACCGCTGCCGCTTTTCTTCAGCTCGCCGGAGGATCTGCTGCACCAGCTCCAGCCGGGCGTG
>CAIQIC010000466.1 GCA_903871765.1 uncultured Lentisphaerota bacterium | reverse complement strand
TTAATCTGTGAAATCTGCGAAATCTGTGGATGCCCCTTCCGTCTTCAGTCTACGGCTTGATTACGTCAGCGACAGCGCGTCCACGTCCACGGCGCAGGCGACATCCGGGGGCCATTTGAACGCGGCGAGCGTCTGGCGCAGCGGACCGGTCATCTGTTTCGTCTGCGGCGCGCGGAGCAGGATCTGGTAGCGGAAGTCGCCCTTCGCGCGGGCCAGGGGCGCGGGCAGGGGCCCGGCCATCTGCACCTGCGGGTCCAGCAGGGGCTGGAGCTGCTTGACGAACAGGTCGCCGGCGAAGGTGATCTTCTGCTCCGAGGGGCCCTTGAGGGTCAGGCCCACCAGGTGCGTGAACGGCGGATAGCCGAGTTCACGGCGCGCTTCCAGCTCCTGGTCCATAAACCCCTGGTAATCCAGCCGGCGCGCGGCCTGGATCGCCGGATGATGCGGCGTGTAGGTCTGGACAATCACCTCGCCCTTGATCTCGCCACGGCCGGCGCGGCCCGCCACCTGCGTCAGCAATTGGAACGTGCGTTCGGCCGCCCGGAAATCCGGCCGGTGCAGGCTCAAATCGGCAAACACCACGCCCACCAGCGTGACATTCGGAAAATGCAGCCCCTTGGCGATCATCTGGGTGCCGACGAGCACGTCAATCTGGCCGGTGCGGAAGTCGCCGAGGATCCGCCGGTGCGAACCCTTCTGCGTGGTGGAGTCGGAATCCATGCGCTGCACGCGGGCGAATGGAAACAGCTTGTGCAGGATGATTTCCACGCGCTCCGTGCCAACGCCGGCGAAGCGGAACGCCGGGTCGCCGCAGCCGGGGGCCGGACAGCGTGCGGGCACGCGCCGGTGCGCACCGCAGATGTGGCACAGCAGTTCGTCCGTCGCCTTGTGATAGGTCAGCGCCACGCTGCACTGCGTGCATTCCGCCACGTAGCCGCACTTCGGACAGATGAGCGCGGAGGCGTAGCCCCGCCGGTTCAGAAACAGCATGGTCTGCTCGGCGCGCTCGATGCGGGTTTTGATGGCCTCGATCAGCTCGCGCGAGAAGACGTGGGCCTGCCCTTCCCGCTCCGCCTCGATCCGCATGTCCACGACGCGGATCACCGGCATCTGCCGGTGATCCACGCGCGCCGGCATCGCCGCCAGCGCATATTTGCCGCGGCGGACGTTGTAGAACGACTCCAGCGCCGGCGTGGCCGACCCCAGCACCACGGCGCAGCGGTCCAGCCGGCCGCGCACAACGGCGACATCGCGGGCGTTGTAGCGCGGCGCCTCCTCCTGCTTGTAGGACGGCTCATGCTCCTCGTCCACGACGATCAACCCCAGGTCGCGCACCGGCGCGAACACGGCCGAGCGCGGGCCGATGACGATCCGCGCGCGGCCGTCCTGGATGCGATGCCATTCGTCATGCCGCTCGCCCGTGGAGAGGCGGCTGTGGAGCACGGCCACCGTGTCGCCAAACCGGCCGCGGAAACGCTCGATCGTCTGGGGCGTCAGCGCAATCTCCGGCACGAGCACGATGGCACCCCGACCGCGCGCGAGCCCGTGCTGGATCGCCTGCAGATAGACCTCGGTTTTGCCGCTGCCGGTGACGCCATACAGCAGGATGACCGACGGCTGGAGCGTGTCCATGGACTGCTTGACCTGCGCCAGCGCCGCGGTCTGCTGGGGCATCAGCGTCAGCGGCTCGGTGCGCAGGAAGACCTGCTGCGCCAGGGGATCGCGTTCCGCCGTCTGGCGGCTGATCTGCACGAAGCCTTTTTGCTCCAGGCCCCGGACGGCCGCCGGCGACGTGTGGGCGGCGTGCGCCAGGTGGCTGAGAAAGGCCGGCCCGCCGCTGAGCAGGAGGTCCAGCGCCGCCGCCTGCTTCGGCGCGCGTTTCCGCAGTTGCTGCATGGCGGCCTCGTCGTGGCTGAGCGCCGCCGGCACGACCTGCAGCCGCTCCTGGTACCCCGCCCCCTTATTGCGCACGGCTCCGGGCAGAACCGCCCGCACCGCCGTCTCCACCGGCGCCAGATAATAATCCGCGATCCAACGCGCCAGCTTGAGGACGTTCTCCCCCACCAGCGCCTGGCGGCCGACCATTTCGCGGATCTCCTTCAGCCGCGCAAACGTCGAGCTGTCCTTGAAACCCACGACGTAACCCCGCGCCTCGGAGTGGCCGAACGGCACAATCACCTGTGCGCCGACCGTCAGCGCGCCGAGTAGCCGCTCCGGTATCCGATAGTCGAACTCCCGGTTCCGGGCGACTTCGACAATAACCCGGGCAATGGCGGGCTGGTCGCTCATATCGTCATCCGTTCCGCGCCATCGGTATCATCCGTCGTTTCCTTCGCGGCAAGCATGCCCGGCGGTGGGGACGGCGTCAAACGATCTCTTGTAATAACCGCTTTGACGTGATGTTAGGTGAAGGGGAGCGCGGGCTTCCAGCCCGCCGTGTCTGGCATCTTGCCGGACGCCGCATGACGAACGGCGTAATCTGCGGTATAGTGCCGGGCGATGCCATCAACCCCCAACCAGGACCGGGACGAGGTGCTGCGGCTGCTGCGAACTGTCGCGGCGGACCGTCCGGCGCTGTTCCAGCGGGCGGACGCCCTGCGCCGCGCGCGCCTGGGCGACGCAGTCCCCTTGCGCGGCATCGTCGAATTCTCCAACATCTGCGCCAACAACTGCCTCTACTGCGGCATCCGCGCCGCCAACACCCGCGTCCGCCGCTACCGGCTCAGCCCGGATGAGATCCTCGCCATCGCCCGGCGCATGGCGGACTGGCAGCAGATGACCATCGTGCTGCAATCCGGCGAAGCGCCGTCGGCGGACGGTGACCGCACCCTCGGCGAACTCATCCGGCGCATCAAAAAGGAAACCCCGCTCGCGGTCACTCTGTCCGTCGGCAACCGGCCGCGCGACGTGTATGCGCGCTGGCGCGACTGCGGCATGGATCGCTACCTGCTGCGCTTCGAGACCAGCGACGCCCGGCTCTTTGCGCAATTGCATCCCGACGGCACGCTGGTCGAGCGGCTCGACTGCCTCCGCGCGCTGCGCGCGCTGGGCGTGCAGACCGGCAGCGGCTTCATGCTCGGGGTGCCGGGTGAAACCTTGGCCGTACTGGCCGACAACATCCTGCTGTGCCGCGAACTCGATCTCGACATGATCGGCATCGGGCCGTTCATCCCCCACCCCGATACGCCGCTCGCCGCCGCGCCCAACGCCTATGCCGCCGATCCGGAGCTGTTCTTTGTCGCGCTGGCGACACTGCGCCTCTTCAATTCCGACGCGCACATTCCGGCCACCACGGCCTTCGACGCCGTCGTGTCCGGCGGCCGCGACCTGGCCCTCCAGCGCGGCGCCAACGTCTTCATGCCCAACAGCACCCCGGGCGAGTACCGCAAGGATTACCTGCTCTACCCGAACAAGCCCTGCGTGGACGAGGACGCCGGCCAGTGCGCGCAATGCGTGGTGCTACGGCTGAGCGCCCTGGGCCGCACCGTCGGCCAGGGGCCGGGCCACTCGATCAAGCGGCCGGCGGGGCCCAGGCCTGAGCGCTGGCCGGGGGTAACGGCGGTAAGCGAGGACATCCTCGGATTCGATTTATTCCCCGAGGTAGAACGATAAAGCTCACCGGCACGCCGAGGAGCGATAGCGACGAGGGGATCCCGGCCAAGGACGGACGAGTTTCGTTGGATATACCGCCCCGGGCCGTGTCCGGTGAAGCGACTTGTTAGGAGCATTATTTTGGAGACAAGCATTTGCTAATTATTGCGGTATCGTACTTGGTGTTTGATTGATTGGATTCAAGGAAATATTTCACTACTCGCTGCTGCTTAGCGTTTGACGCTAAAGACCACCGTGCGGCACCTATAGACTTATCGGCCTCGCCGGGATTGGGTTTTAAGGCAACAGATAATATTTTGTCTAGGTATTGTGTTTCGCCGGTTGCAAAAAAAGACGCCCACCAGAAATCAAGTTTTTCGGGTGTAATCAAGGAGTCATCATCAAGGAACTTTCGGCGGTCAGAATTTTGGGCAGAAAATGTTTTAATGTTTAGGAGTAAGCGATTATTTTCAGGAGTAGTTGGGTAGGTGTAGTTATATTTTTGGATAGCCCTAAAAGCCCAAACGGCTGTTAATGCCACATCGTAGGGGGGCATGGTTTTTTCAAATTTCATCATGACTGTCAGAATGCTGTGAAAGCGTTCGCTGCTAGGAGATTCATGAAACAGCATAAGAGCTATGCAGAGGTCATCTGGTGCGCTTTCATCTGTGATTATTGACGGATTTGTTAGGGCGGTTGGCGGATCGTCGGTGACGACTCTTGCAATAATAAGTTGGCCACTAGATGATTTACCGAAATCTGTCCATAGGCTGCCATCTTTGAGTATCCAGTGGAACCTGCCAGGAGCCACTAGCACGGGGGTAATTTTTGTATAGGCTTGCAGTTCGTCTGTCGTTGTGCCCAGTTTAACGAATCTTTTTACATCTGTTTTTGTCC
>CAIQIC010000465.1 GCA_903871765.1 uncultured Lentisphaerota bacterium | reverse complement strand
TTTTCGAGCGATGCCTCGGTGCCGGCCTCGATGCCCAGGAAGACCCGGAACAATCCGCGTTCGCGTAACCGGCCGAAGACCGCCGGGTGCACCGCACTCGGGCGGCATTTGATCGCAAAGCCGATCTGGCCGATGCGGCGCCGGTCCAAGGCCCGGCCGAGCGCTTCGATCCGCGCCATGTTCTGGGTGACAGTGCCCGGCAGGAAGTTGTCGTCGTGGAAGTTGAACAGCCGGTAACCGTTGGCATACAGCGCGGCCATTTCGTCGGCCACGTGCTCCGCGGAGCGCATGCGGTGACGCTGTCCGCCACACAGCCGGTGCCAGGCCGCGATGGAGCAGAAATGGCAGGCGTGGGTGCAGCCGCGCGAGGAAAGCATGTTCGCGATCGGCAGCCCAAGATAGCGGTCAGGCGGGGTCATGCGGACCGGCGTCGGGAGCGTGTCCAGGTTGTCCACCGGCACCGCCGGCGGGTTGCACACGATGACGCCATCGGCGCGCCGCCAGACGAGACCGCGAACCGTGTCGAGTGCTCCGAGGTGGGCGGCCAGGTCCACGATCAGTCGTTCGCCCTCGCCGATGGCGACCGAGTCGAAAGCGGGCTCGTCGCGGAGCAGGACTGCGGCGTTGAAGGCGGCGAAATGGCCGCCGGCGACGAGGTGGCCGGCGTAGCCCAGCTCGCGGGCGCGTCGGGCCAGCCGGGCAAACTGGTCAGCGCGCGCGGTGAAGACCATGGAGAAGCCGGCGAGCGGGGCGGCGCTGTCGGCGAGATCCCGTGCGACCTGCTCCAGGTCGGCTTCCTGATTGAAGGCCAGCAGCGCGACGTCATAGCCCGCCTGTTTGAGACTGCCGTACAGATAGCGCAAAGGCAGGCTCTCCTCGCATTCGGCGCCCACCAGCGTCACGCGTCTAGCGGTTCGATCTGAAGTGATCATATGATAGATCCTCCTTGTGATTGCTTCTTTCTCCAGTTTCTCCAGGGTCGGACCACAGGTTTCTCTAGGGCATCAACAGGTTACGACGACGTTTCCCCCTCTGGAGGGGCCTTAGAGCGATTTTTTGGGCCTGAAAAATGACCGTAAGCATTTCCTGTTTCGCGGGCCAACCAGACGCCCCCTTCTTGCCTGGTTTCGATGGCCATGCGGTCGCTGATCTGAGATCCGATATTGCGGACATAGGCTTCACTGCCCACCGCCAGACTTTCCGTCCACCATGCTTCGCGCCGGAGATCTTCGCTTTGAAGCGCGTCGGTCACCGTTTCAAGATAATGCTTTACCGTGTCCGCGAAGGGCCGTCCAGGCGCCAGCGCGTCGGCCAATGCCTCACGATCCAGCACGCGGTAGCGGATCCGAAGGCCCGCCAACTCCTGGTAGCTGCACCAGTTCCAATCAGCCGGGCTGCGAACCACCCCGGCCCGCACCATATTCAGGTCGATATACCGCAGACAGCGCCAGATATACGCGCCGCGCTCGACCATGACGGCATGATATCGGTCGCTCCAGAACGCGCCGACGCGTTCTTTGCGTAGATTGAACACCTGAGCAAAATCTCCCTCCAGGGACTGCATGAAGAGGCCCAGTGCGTCCGGATCGCTGCCGTTCACTTTCAGGAGCAGGTGGGTGTGATCGGATGTGAGGCAGTAGCCAAGAACTGAAATGGGGAAGCGATTCAGACGATCTCGCAGCATGGCCCGGTATGTGTTCCGGTCGCGCGCGTATTTAAGCAAAAACGACCGGTTGTGGCACCGATGGGTGACGTGATAGATCTGCCCCGGCACGATGTACCTATTGGCGCGCGGCATGTAACCACCTTAACCCTTAGAGCTAAAAAACACCCGCAAAAAATGCTTCTAAGACACCTAAAATAGCCATTCTGTCGTTGTAACCCGTTGGTGCCCTAGTGAAACCCGTGGTCCGACCCCGAAAATCCATTCATCGCTCTTAATCTGTGGAATCTGTGGAAAAACTCCGACTTTCTGTTCCAGCTTCTTATCTTCCCGCTTCCGCCTCTGGCCGCCCTAGTACACCAGCAGCCGCGCGGTCGTGGGCGCAAAGGGCGCGATTTTGATCGTGTTGCGGCCGGTCTTGAGCTGCCGGGTGACATCGAGCCGGAACGGTTTGCCGATGAATCCGCCCGCGTATTGGCCATTGATGGTTATGCTGGCTGCGGCCTCGGGAACCAGTTCGTCCAGCTCCAGGTAAATGCGCGCCTTGGCCAGGTCCACGCCGGGCGGAATCTCGCCCAAGCCTTGGAAAATATTGCTCTTGACCGGGCTGCGCGTGATCGGCCCGGGGCGCGTCGGAATCTCAGGATCCATGATCGGCTGCGCCGCGGGATCCGCCGTCACCGCGATGGTCGAAGTGGGTTCGCGGGGCGTTTCCGACAACCGCGCGGGAAGTTTACGGTCCTTGCCATGGAACACCAGCAGGACGCTCTCGCTGGGCTCCAAGGTCAGATTGAATTCCATCTTTTTGCCGTCGCGCTTGAAGGGAATGGAGGTCAACTCATGGCGCATGGTATCCCAGCATTCCGGCGTGCCGTCCGCCGTCGCGCGCAATTTGAACTTGCGGGCCACGCCCTCCAGGTTCTGGTTGCAGACCAGGAACACATCGCAGCCGCTCTTCTGGCGGTGCAGCACATGCAGCCAGTTACCCGTCTCGCCTTCCAGCACTTCCAGCACCGGGGGGATCCCGGCATCCTGCGCCAGGGCTTTCGTAAGGTCGGCCACCGACGGCTGCTCAGGCAGGAAATAGGCGCGGCCGCCATTGGCA
>CAIQIC010000464.1 GCA_903871765.1 uncultured Lentisphaerota bacterium | reverse complement strand
GGCACGCATACGTTGCTCTCGCCGCTGTGGGCGCGCTGGGTCGCGGGCGGCACGACGACGACGGTGGTGCCGCCGGCGCTGTCCTGGCTCTCGCGCGACAACGCCAGCAGCGACCTCTGGCTGGCGCTCGGCTTGGGCAAGTTCAGTTGGGGCGAGCGGCCTGGCGCGCAATATCTGGTGCCGCTCTTCTATCAGGATCGCGAGCAGCAGACCTTCCTCTCCCTGCTGTGGGCGCGCTGGGTCGCGGGCGGCACGACGACGACGGTGGTGCCGCCGGCGCTGTCATGGCTCTCGCGCGACAACGCCAGCAGCGACCTCTGGCTGGCGCTCGGCCTCGCCAAGTTCAGTTGGGGCGCGCAGCCGTCGTCGTCGCATATCTTCCCGCTGTATTACCACGATCCGCGGACGCATGAATTTTATTCGCTGTTCTACGGACGCCATCCGGGCAACGAGGGCTTCACCTACTTCGCCACGCCGCTGGCGGCCGTACGCCACGGCGACCAAACGGGCAGTTGGCTTTTTCCGCTTTACTCCCACGCGCGCGATGTGCGGAGCGGCGAGGTGGACAACTGGCTCCTCTGGGGCAACCACTGGGAGCGCGACGGGGTCAGCCGCTCGGTGTTCTTCCCGGTCTTCGGCTACCACAACTTCGGTCCGCGCGACCGCGCGCCGAAACCCGGCCAGCGCTGGGCGCACTTCGGCAAGGATTTCTTCTGCCTCCCGATTTGCTGGTATCGCAACGAGACCTATGTCCGCCCCTCGCCGGAGGAAATCAAGCAAGCCTGCGCGCCGGACCGTAAGCCGGCGGCTGTTCCGGCGCCACAGTTGCCGCTGGTGCGCGAGGACAAATTCCAGCACGGCGTCTTTCCGCTCTGGAGTCATTCCAAGGTAGCCACGCCCGCACAAGGCCGGTTGAACACCGACGGTTCCTGCCTGCTCTGGCTCTATGACTACAAACGCGAGGTGACGCCGCTGACCAAGGCGCCGGCCGGCACCAACGACTACGCCCGCGCCCGCGTGCTCTGGCGCCTCTGGCATTATGAGCGGCTCAACGGCGACGTCAGCCTGGACGTGTTCCCCGGCTTCACCTATGACCGCAAGACCGACGGCTTCAAGAAGGTCTCCTGGCTCTGGCGCTTCTTCCGCTATGAGCGCGGCCCCGCCGGCGCCAGGAAACTGGACCTGCTATTCATCCCATTCATGCGGCAGGGAGCGGGCAAATGAAGGCGTTATGCGAACCTAATGTGCCGGCGCGAAAACGACTGACTACGGACGACGGCCGACGAGATGATGAGCAGGACTAGGATGACGATTAAGATTAGGATTAAGTACGGAGGTGGCTATGAGCAAGCAAGCAATCCAATGGCTCTACCATGAACTGCCGCGGCTGGTGGCGCAGGGTCTCCTGACGCCCGAGGCCGACGCCAAGCTGCGCGCGCATTACGGGCCGATCGAACCCGCGCGGCCCGCGCGGCTGGCGGTGATCATCTTTGGCGTGCTCGGCGCGCTGCTGATCGGCGCGGGCATCATGCTCGTGCTGGCGCACAACTGGGAGGACCTGTCCCGGCCGGTGCGCGCGGTGCTGTCGTTCCTGCCGCTCGTGCTGGCGCAGGGCCTCGCGGCGTGGACCATGTTCAACCGCCCGCAAAGCCTGGCCTGGCGCGAGGGCGCGGGCGCGCTGCTCTTCCTGATGATCGGCGCGAGCATCTCGCTGGTCGCGCAGACCTACAACATCTCCGGCGACCTGCCGCGCTTCCTGCTGACCTGGGCGCTGCTCGGCCTGCCGGTCGTCTATCTGCTCGACGCCGTTGTGCCCGCGCTGCTTTACCTCTGGGGCATCACCGAGTGGGCGTGCCACCTGCGCTGGGAGGACGGCTTCGCCGCCGGCTACTGGCCGCTGGCCGCGCTGCTGTTGCCGCTGCTCGCGCTGTGGCTGCGCGCCGGCCGCTACCGGGTGCGCCCGACGCTGCTGCTCTGGGCGCTCTGCGTCAGCGTCACGGTTGCCGCCGGCGTGACAATCGAGCGCGTATTGCCCGGCCTTTGGATCATGCTCTATGCGGGCCTGTTCGCGCTGATGTTCCTCATCGGCGAATTCTGGTATGGCGCGGCCGAGGGCTTCTGGGCGCGCCCGCTGCGCCACTTCGGCGCCGCCGGCGTGCTCGTGCTCGCGTTCCTGTTCACGTTCGAGTGGCCGTGGAAGGAAATTGGCTGGAACTACTGGTATGGGGGACGATTCCATCACCCCGCCTGGCGTGCCATCCCCGATGCCGTGCTCGGCAGCCTGATCCCGATCGCCGCCATCGTGCTGCTGGGCATGACCGTGCGCCGCAAGACACCGCTCGGCCTGCTCTTCGGCCTCGCGCCGATCCTCGCCATTCTCGGTTATGCCCTCGCCAGTCTGACCGATACCTATGCCCCCTCCGCCGGCCTGTTCGATCTTTACCTGCTTGTCGCCGGCCTCTGGCTGCTCGTCTCCGGCATCCGCATCAACAAACAAGGCCAGATGAACGTGGGCCTGCTCGCCATCACCGCACTGCTCGTCGCGCGGTTCTTCGATAGCGACCTGGACTTCCTGTTGCGCGGCCTGCTCTTCATCGCCCTGGGCATCGCCTTCCTGGTCGCGAACATTGTCATGCTGCGCCGGAAAGGAGCGAACCATGAACAAGCGTAATCTGATCCTGCTCGGCTTCGCCCTCGTCGTCGCCGCGCAACTCGCCGTGCCCGCGTGGATGATCATGGAGCGCGAGTGGACCCTGCGCGACGGCCAGGTCTTCAAGTTCAAGACGCGGCCCATTGATCCGGTCGACGCGTTCCGCGGCCGCTATGTCTGGCTGGGCTTGGAGCCGGGCGTGGTTAAGATGCGGGACGTCAATGCATGGCACTATGACCAGAAAGCCTTCGCCGTGCTGGGCACCGACACCAACGAGTTCGCCACCGTGGAGCGCCTCGAACACAAGGCGCCCGCCGGCCAGGCCGCCGTGCCGGTCCACGTGGGTTGGACCGACACGAAGAAAGGTGAGGTGCATATCAACTGGACGGGCCTCGACCGCTTCTACATGACCGAGCAGAAAGCGCCGGCCGCCGAAATCGCCTATCGCGAGCACAACCGTCGCACCAACCAAACCTGCCACGTCACTGTTTGCGTTCGCGGCACGCACGCTGTGATCGAGGACCTCTTCATGGACGGTCGCCCGATCCACGCCTGGCTCAAGGCGCACCCCGGCGACAAATGACTACTGACAAATGACCACTGACTACAGACAACGGACCAATGCCGCGCTTGCATTTTGGCCAAACGGGCGGGAATTATATTCAGAGGTTAGCAGCCATGGGCATCCGTGATCGCGACTATATGCGCCCGCGTGACGACGAGGACGCGGCGATTGAGCAGTATGAACAAGAAGCCCGGGAGCAGGAGTACGGCGATCTGACAGCCCGCCACCGGATCAGCGGTCGTACCTGGGCGCTGCTCATGGTCGCCGCCATTGTCATCGCGGTGGTGCTCGCCGTGATCTTCTGAATCGGCATCGTGAAAATCATGCAGAGGCTCACGAGTGCCCACGCTGCCATGAAAGAATGGGCTCTCGGCTTGGCGCTGACGGCGGCCGTGGTTGCAGGTCCGGGAATGGCCGCAATCTGCGTGGTGCAGCAGGATGCGCAGAATGGCTTCATCACCAGCCTCCGCTGTGCGGGCGATGCGGATCGCGTGGAGTTCGTGCGACCCGGTTCCGCCCTGGGCCCGGTGACCTTGCGCGTGCGGACCGCGGGTGCGCCGTGGCGTGAGGTACGCCAGAGCACGGCGGGTCTGGAACTGCAGTCCCGGTTTCGTGCGGCGGGCGAAGCCTTGCATTGGGACGTGACCGTGAAGAACACGGCTGCCGTCCCGCTTGAAATCGGCGACCTGGCGCTGTCGCTGCCCATGCACACGGACTATGTCCCGGATCACGAAGAAACGTTTGTGCGGCGCGTCTTCAAGCACGCCTTCATCGCCGGGCACAGCTCGTTCCTCTACTGGCTGCCGGTGAAGGGTACGGGACCTTTCCTCGTCATGCAGCCGCTGGCGGGCACCAGCCTGGAGTTTTTTACAGCCATGGACCTGGACTATGCCGCCGGCCAGGAGCGGTTCACTGTTTTCATCCACTCCAAAGCCAGCGCGGAACTTGACCTGCGTGGCACCTGGCGTCAGCCGCGCACCAGCCGGATGCTCAAGCCGGGCGAGGAGGTCACCTACGGTTTCGCCTTGCGCTTCACCAACAGCTACGCCGGCGTGCGCGAGTTGCTTTATCAAAACGGCGGCGTGGACGTGCACGTGGCGCCCGGCATGGTTGTGCCGCGCGACCTCGAGACGCGTGTGGCGTTGCGCACGCAGCACAGAATCGAAGCGGTCACGGTCGAGTTCCCGCAGGATACTACCGTCGAACCGCTCGGCGCTGGCAGCCAAAATACCTATCTCTATCGCGTCAGGTTCAAACGGCTCGGCGAAAATCTGCTCACCGTGCGCTATGGGGCCGGGCGTACGCTGCCGCTGGAGTTCTTCATCACCGAACCGCTGGAAACGCTCATCAAGAAACGCACCGCGTTCATCGTGAAAAACCAGCAGCACCGTGATCCGGCGAAATGGTATGACGGCCTCTACAGCCTCTGGGACCGCCGCCAGCCCGCAGGCCGGAATTTATTGGGGCCGGACAATCTCGCGGGTCAGCCCACCTACGCCGTGAGCGGATCGGACGATCCTTCCAACAGCAAGGGCCTGCTGGTCGCCGAGAAGAACGTGGCCTATCCCAACGCGGCGGAGATCGAGTCGCTGGAGTATTTCATCAAGCACTTTGTCTGGGGCAAACACCAGCGCACGGACCAGGAGACGCCTTATCCCTATGGCATCTATGGCTCGGATTCCTGGCAGCAGAACCGGTTCACCGACCGCGATCCACTCGACCAGGGCATCAGCCGGCCCGGCGGCCCCAGTGCCTGTCGCATGTGGCGCACCTTCGACTACACAACCTGCTTCGCGCTCTACTATAACATGTACCGCATCGCCAAGCAGCGCCCTGATCTGGTGAAGGAACTTGACGCCGCCGGCTACCTGGAACGCGCCTACGGCACGGCCCGGGCCTACTTCGAGGTGCCGGCACACATCCGCATGGAAGGCGGCTGGGCCTTCACCGGCTGGGTGGATTGGCAATACACCCAGGGCAACTTCCACGAGAAATACCTGCTGCTGCTCATGGCCGCGCTCGCCGCGGAAGGCCAGCCGGCCAAGGCGGAGTTCCTCCGTGCCGAGTGGGAGAAGAAGGTGAAGTATTTCATCTATGATAATCCCTGGCCGTTTGCCTCGGAGATGCCGATTGATTCGACCGCCTACGAGTCCACCTATGCCGCCGCGCAGTATGCGCTGGATGTTCCGTTGCGGCCCGACACGAACCTCTGGCACGACCGCAACCTGAATAAATGGTTTTCGCATCCGGTCATCGACCCCCGGCGCCACAAGGACTTCCTCCTCCGGCAACACTGCGCCAATCTCGCCTGCCGGGGAGTGCTCGAAGCGAACTATTGGTCGCTGGGCAGCGACTTTCGCGGCTGCGGCAGCGCCGGCTACACCCTCAGCTACATGTCGCAGATGGGCGGTTGGGCGGTGCTCGCTTACGCCCTGCGTCACGACCCGGATCCCGCCGCCAACCTGCGGCTGGGCTATGCCGCGCTGCTCAGCTCCTGGGCGCTGATGAATGCCGGCGACGCTCCGTCGAACTACGGCTTCTGGACGCCGGGACTGCCGCACGACGGCACGATGAGTTGGGGCTTCCAGCCGCGCCAGGTTGGCACGGAATGGAATCCCGCCACGCGCGACCTGCCGCGCGGCGCCTGGCCCGTCTGCGGGGAAGGGGACCATGGCCTCGTCGCCGGCATCGAGGCCGCCTGCACGGTCCTGTTCGATGACCCGCTCTTTGCGCTGATCGCCTACGGCGGCGAAGTCCGCGCGGCGGCAGCTCTTCGCACGTTGGGAATATCGGAGCGATTTCTTCCCGGAGCGGAACGTGTAAACATTCCGGAAGAGCCCGGAACCATTACCAGTTCCGCACCAAAAGAGGCCAAACAACGAATGACCGACGCGGCGGACAGGGAGATTCTAGTCATCCCGCGCGATGGCGTGCGGCAGCGGTTTCATGCGGTTATTGGCGGACGGCGCCTGCATCTGGCCCTGGACCGCGACGGCTTTGCCGGCGAGCAGCCGCTGGTGCTGTCCCGCGCGCTGGACCGCACCAGCTTCACGCTCGAAAGCCGCGCTCCGCAAAAGCACGAAACGATTCTCACCGTAGAAGGATTGCCCCCGGGCGTTTATACGGTCGCCGTGGGCATAACCCGACGTTCGTTCCGTGCGGAAGCCGGCCGTCCGACCTGCATCCCACTGTCCGTGAAAGCTGGCGGTAACGTGACCGTGCGGCTGGAACCGGCGAAATAATCATCACTCTTTGTGGGCGGGACATCCCTGTCCCGCGTGATAACTCGATTTTGTCCGACATAAAAACCCAATCCGCGCCACGCTTACGCCGATCGCGAAGCGCGGTGGATGGAGGATGTCATCGCGGCCGTGTTGTTGCAGTCACCTCGCCCCGTTGGGCGTCTGCGCTCGTCCGACGCGAGGGCGGAACGGCGGGGACCGCCGTCTCCAGGACCGAGGTCGAACGCCTTCGAATGGCGCCGGCGGTCCCCGCCGGTTCTATCAGAAACTGCGCGGCGCATCGTCGTCGTGTTCGCCTTTCCGGAGGTTCTCGGATAAGCTTGCGGACGTGGCCAGCATCGAAATCGATGGGCAGCCTTGAGCAAAAGAACGGGTACATGGCAAGAACTGCGCTTCAAATCATGGGGGCCGTCGCGCTCGCCGCCACCGTTCATGCCGCCGACCCTGTCGCGCCGGCGGCCCGGTACGAATATCCGGTGGATCCGGTTCCGCTGAACCAGGTGCACCTGAACGATAGCTTCTGGAAACCGCGTATTGATACCAATGCCCGCGTCACCGTGCCGGCCTGCTTCCGGAAATGCGAGGAGACCCGCATCCCCAATTTCCGGCGTGCGGCGAAATTGCAGACCGGCTCCTTCCAGGGTGATCCATTCGATGATTCCGACCTGTACAAAGTGGCGGAAGGCGCGGCCTACAGCCTGGCTACGGATCCCGATCCCGCCCTGCGCACATACCTCGACGATCTGGTGGATCTGTTCGGCAAGGTCCAGCAGCCGGATGGGTATCTCTACACCGCGCGCATCATTCACGGCGACAAGGCGCCCGGCCGCGCCAGCCGCGTACGCTGGCTCAACGAGATAGGCGGCGTTACCGGCGACGACAGCCACGAGTTGTACAACGCCGGCCACTTTATCGAGGCCGCCGTGGCCCATTATCAGACCACCACCAACCGCGCCTTCCTGGACATTGCGATCCGGCTGGCCGACCTGATCCTAAAGACCTGGGGTCCGGGCCCCGAGCAGCTCAAGATTTCACCGGGCCACCAGGAAATCGAACTGGCCCTGGTCAAGCTCGGCCGCGCCACCGGCGAGCAAAAGTACATTGACCTCGCGAAGTTCCTGTTGGATTGTCGCGGGCACTACCGCCGGCCGGCGAATGTCAAGTCGGCCTTCCCGGATGGTTACTATTCCAACGAGGTGCCGCTGACGAATCTGACCCGGGCGGTTGGACACTCGGTGCGCACGGGTTATATGCTCGCTGGCATGACGGACATCGCCGCGCTGTTGGGCGACGCTGACTACACCAAGTCGGTGGATGCCGTCTGGGCCGACACGGTGGGCAGCAAGCTCTATCTCCACGGCGGCATCGGTTCCGGCGTCGGCATGTCGGAGGGTTTCGGCAACGCCTACGAAATGCCCAATACCGGATACAACGAAACGTGCGCGGCCATCGCGAATGCACTCTGGAACCAGCGGATGTTCCTGCTGCACGCCGACGCCAAGTACATCGATGTCCTGGAGCGCACCCTGTACAACGGTTTCTTGTCCGGCGTCTCCCTGTCCGGCGATCATTTCTTCTATCAAAACCCGCTGGTTTCCAAGGGTGGTTATGCCCGCAAGGCCTGGTTTGGTTGCGCCTGCTGCCCGGTCAACGTGAGCCGCTTCCTGCCCTCGGTGCCCGGTTTGCAATATGCGGTGCACGCGGATCAGCTCTACGTCAATCTGTTCGCCGGCGGCACCGCCGAGATGTCGGTGGCGGACACTCGCGTGAAGATCACGCAGGAGACTCACTATCCGTGGGATGGAATGGTCAAGCTGACCGTCGCGCCCGAAAAGCCTTCGGATTTCACGGTACGAGTGCGCATCCCCGGCTGGGCGCGCAACCAGCCCGTGCCGACCGACCTCTACCGCTATGCGGACAAACTCCAGCCCGAGGTGTCCCTGAGCGTAAACGGCCAGCCGCAGCCGATCCAACTTGAGCAGGGCTATGTGGCGGTGACCCGGCGCTGGCAGTCCGGCGATGTGCTGACGCTCAACCTCGCCATGCCGGTGCGGCGTGTAGTGGCCCATGCACGGGTGGCCGACGACGTTGGGCGCGTGGCGCTCGAACGCGGCCCGGTCGTCTATTGTTTTGAAGGCGTGGATAATCAGGATAAGGTGTTTCAGCTCGTGGTTCCCGATGACGTCGCGTTCGCGTCGCAAGTCCGCCCTGACCTGCTGGGCGGCGTCACCGTCCTCTGCGGCGCGGGCCAGGCGGCTGTCCGCCGCCCCGATGGTTCGGTCGCCACCGAACCGGCGGCCCTGACCGCCATTCCGTATTATGCCTGGTGCAACCGCGGCGCCGGCCAGATGCAGGTGTGGATGCCGTGTACGGTTGATAAAACATCGCCGAAAGACGCACCCAAGTGACCCATCATAAAAAGGGAGCATAAACATGAACACACTATCGTCCTTCATCTTCACCGCCGTGCTGGCCGGGTTCCTCGGTGGGGCTGCGGTACAAGCAGAACCCTTGTGGCAAATCGGCAAAGCCGATCACAGCGCCGCCGAATTCGCGCTGGCGCAGAACGATTACACGCAATTCCTGCAGCGGTTCGGTAGTCCCGACCATGCCTTTTATGTCGGCCTGTCCGATCCGGCCCGCGATTGGCCCTGCGTGTTGCCCGGTCCGCTGGATGAGTGGGCCGGCAGCGGTCAGGGTGGACGCTGGGACCAGATGAATACCTTGCCCATCGGCTTTGTGCTGGAGGCTTGCCCGTCGGAGGGCACGTGCACGCTGGTGGTGGATATTTGCGACGCGTCCGCTCAGCAGGCGCCCAGCCTGCGGGTGACGGTCAACGGGGCCATCCGGGAGGTCGGTATCCCGGCCGGCGGCGGCGAGGACAGTCTGCGCGGTGATTACTCGAAGGCGAAGGCACACTCGGCGCGCATTGAATTCCCCGCGTCGCTCTTGCGGGTCGGTTACAACGAAATCGCGCTGCGGACCACGCGCGGCAGTTGGCTGCTCTTCGACGCGCTACGTCTCGAAACCCCGGCTAGCGCGCGGCTCGCGCCGGCATCGCCCACGGTGGTGCGGTCCGTCACTGCCGCACCCTATGCGGTGAGCGACCGCCGCAAGAAAAAAGCCACGGTGCGGGTCGAGGTCTATCAGCATGCGCAGCCAGGCGCGCTCGCGGTCAGCTTGGACGGTGGCCGGGCGCACGCCTGGGCCCTGGAGCCCGGGTTGCAGGTGCTGGAAATCCCCGCGCCCCCCTCGGGCCAGGGTGCGACGACGCGCATTCGGTTGAGCGCCGACAAGCAGTTGTTGCAGGAAACGAGCCTGAGTCTGGCGGCTGGCCCGCCGGTCACGCCCGCCGATTACGTGGATGTGTTCAAGGGCACGGCACATTCGCGCTGGATGATCGCGCCGGGGCCGTGGATGCCGTTCGGCATGGTCAAGCTGGCACCGGACAACCAGACGCAAGGATGGATTGCCGGCTACGAATATTCAATCGAGCAGATTGATTGTTTCAGTCATATCCACGAATGGACGATGGCTGGGTTGGGCATGATGCCGACGCTCGGTCCCCTGCGTACCCAGCCGGGGTTGGACGGTACCGGTTACAGTTCGCGGTTCGACAAAGCCACCGAGCGCGGTGGCATAGGCTTCTACGAGGTGTTCCTGAAGGATACCGGCATCAAGGCCGAACTGACGGCGACGACCCGCGCCTCGCTGCAGCGCTATACCTTCCCGGCCAGCGACCAGGCACGGATGCTTTTGGATTTCCTCCTGCCTACCGAATACGAGATGCGGGTGCTGGGCGCGCAGGTGCGCCGCACCGGTCCAGCCGAACTGGAAGGCACCATTCAAACCGATGTCCCTGAAGGAGCAACATACGGCGATGGTCACCAGCACTTTGATCTGCACTTTATCGCGCAGTTCAGCCGGCCGTTTGACACGCTGGGCGGCTGGCAGGGTGGCACGGTGGTCGCCGATGCCAAGGAACTCAACGAGGCCGGAGATTGCGGCGCCTTTGTCGAGTTCAAGACGACGGCCGGCGAGCAGGTGTCGGTGCGCACCGGGATTTCGCTGGTCAGCCCGGCCAACGCCAGGCTGAACCTGCAGCAGGAACTGGCCGGACCGTTCGGCTGGGATTTTGCCGCCGTGGTGCAGAATCAGCGCCGCGCCTGGAACGAGCTGCTGGGGCGCGTGACGATCGAGGCGCCCGACGCGCGCGAGAAGGTGCGCTTCTATACCAACCTCTACCGCGCCCTGGCCGGACGCAACACCTTCAGCGATGTCAATGGTGCATGGATGGACACCGCCAAGCGCGTACAGCAGCTCAAAGATCCGGACGCGGTGATGCTCGGCTGCGATGCGTTCTGGTGCACTTTCTGGAACCTGAACCAGGTGATGAACCTCCTGGCGCCGGAGTGGTCCGCGCGCTGGGTGCATTCGCAACTGGCGCTCTACGACGCCAACGGCTGGCTGGCCAAGGGCCCGGCCGGTTTGAAGTACATCAGCATCATGGTGGCCGAACACGAGATCGCCCTGCTGGTCGCCGCGTCCCAGCACGGCGTCAAGGGTCTCGATCGGGCGAAGATCCTCGAGGCCATCGTCAAGATGCAGACTGCCACCCCTCAGCAACTGCCCGGCGGCGGCCGGGCCGGCAACGAGAACCTCGGTAACTATCTGAAACACGGCTATGTGGCCCCGGATGGCGCCCAGCCCGGCGATTGGAAGGGTCCGTGGTGCTCCAACACGCACGAATATTCCTACGACGACTGGTGCGTGGCCCAACTCGCGCTGGCGCTGGGACGCAAGGATTTGGCTGAAATCTTCCTCAAACGGTCGCAGAGCTGGCGCAAAATCTTCGATGCCGAGACCGGCTTCGCCCGGCCGCGCAAGGCCAACGGCGAGTGGGTGTCGCCCTTCGATCCGTACCACACGCCCGGCTTCGTCGAGGGCAATGCGTGGCAGTACACCTGGTTCGTGCCGCAGGATGTGCCGGGCTTGGTGGCGGCGATGGGCCGCGCCCGCTTTATCAGCCGGCTGAACGAGGCTTTCGAGAAGTCCGCGCCCACACGCTTCAACGCCGCCGGCGAACGGGTCGAGGAATTCCCCATGAACCACGGGAACCAGCCCACGATGCACGTCGCCTGGCTGTTCAACTGGGCCGGGAAGCCGTGGCTGACCCAGAAGTGGGCGCGCGCCATCCTCGACGCCTACTACGGGCACAACCCGGCCGATGCCTATCTGGGCGACGAAGACCAGGGCCAGATGAGCGCGTGGTTCGTCATGGCGGCGCTGGGGCTGTTCCAGATCGACGGCGGCTGCCGCGTGGATCCGATTTATGAATTGGGCAGCCCGCTGTACCCGAAGGCGACCATTCAGCTCTCGAAAGAGCACTACGGCGGCAAGACCTTTACCGTGGTGGCGCACAACGCCTCGCGCGCCAACCGTTACATTCAGTCCGCCAAGCTCAACGGCAAGCGTCTGGACACCTGGTGGATCCGGCAGCGCGACGTCGTCCGCGGCGGCACGCTCGAACTGCAACTCGGCCCGCAGCCGAACGAGGCCTGGGCGGCCAATGCCCCTCTGCCGCCGCCGGAAAGTGGCCCGGCCATGGGAAGCACGCAACGTAAGGCCAAGGCCCCGCAGTGATGATATGAAACGATTGGCTCGCGAGGACGCTCGCCCTCCAAACCCAACGCGCAACCAGTGGGTTATGCGCCCAATGGAGGGCGAGACTCCCGGCGAGCTGTGAATCGAAGAAAGCGCATAAGCAATGCCATTCGATTGTCAGCCAAATGATGATAAATTGGCTGAACAATGGATATGAGAAGATTCAAAATCAACGCGATGCTGATAATTGGCTGCCTACGAAATACATTACTGGGGATGTTTGGCAAGGCGGCTGACAACCGAAATGAAAGGTTTCTCATACATTCACTGATGATCGCAACACTGGCTGCTTTGTTCTGCCTCGGACTTTCGGGAACCCCGGTTGAAGCCGTGGAATCCCGGGCTGGTTCCTCCATGATCACCATGGATTATGCCAGGTATCTGGCCCCGATTGACCTGCATTTCACCAAGCCGACCAAGCCGATTGAAGGTATTCCGCTGGGCAATGGCAGGATGGGAACACTGGTCTGGGTGGACGGGTCGGGTTCCAAGCTGGAGTTCAATTTCGGGCGGCCGGATGTCTTCTACAGAGGCAGCGCAACGACCACCTTTAACTACACCAGCCACACTGACGGCAACTCCAAGGTCGGACACGTCGATATCTGTTTTTCGGGGAGTCCTTTTACTGGCACCTGCAATCAAGACCTGCATGCCTATGACGGCTACGAGAGCGTGGAGGGCACCGGTGTCAGCGCTCGGATCGTCGCCTGGCGGGACCGCGACGTGTTCGCCATCGAAATCACCGATCAGCGGGCCGAACCTTCCGCCATCACCGTCGATCTGAAATGGATGCAACCGGATTTGACGACGAACCTATACCACCGTGCTTCCACGCAATCGCAGCAGAACAGCATGCTCGTGCTCAAGCAGGTGTTCAGCGAGAAGTGCGATACCGGGATGACGGTCAATGATTTCTATTGCTCGTCCGCCTGTGTCATCGCCGTGCAAGGCCGCAAGGTGACCGCGACCGACAGCCAGTTGACCATTCCCGCGGCCAAGGGCACATTCACCATTTACATCGGCAGCGCAGCGGCGATGACGCCCAAGGACGATGTCGTGGCGCTGGCGAGCGCGGAGGTGAAGGCGGCTTTGGCCACCACCTTCGATGCCATCTTTGATTCCACCACGGCCCAATGGCATGACTTCTGGAAGCGGTCATTCATCTATCTGCCGGCCACGCACGACCGGCCATTCGACGAGAGCTTCGACCAGCACTGGCTCTATTACCTTTACGGCATGAACACCTGCAACCGGGGCAAGTATCCGATCCATGCCAACGGCGCGATCTTTAACGTGCAGGACGGCTGGCAGTATTGGGGTTCGATGTATTGGTGGTTTAACAGTTCCCGCCAGACCCTGACGCCGGTGTTCGAACAGGCGAACCACCCGGAACTGGCCGATCCCTATTTCAGCATGCTCACCAGGCAATTCCCGCGCATCAATAAGGTTGCCGCTCAGCATCTTGGTGCCGGCAAGGATGCCATCTGGATCGGGGAGACCTTTACGTTCGACGGACCGGAGGTCTTGCCCGAGACCGGGCCACGGCCGACACGGAAAACGCGCAGCGATTGGGAGACGCGCTGGTCCGGCGGAACTTGTTCCCGTCTCTTGTACAACACCGCCGAGGCGGCGCAGTGGTACTGGGAACGCTACGAGTACACGCATGACCTCGCGTGGCTGAAAGAGAGGGCCTATCCGATGCTCAAAGGTGCCGCCGAATTGTACCGCACGTATCCAGAGACAAAACTGGAATCAGACGGCAAATATCACATCAATAACGCGTCCTGGGCGGAGACGTACAGTGACGGTGTGCGCGACGGCATCAATGACCTGGCCTCCGTCCGCGGAATCTTTCCGGTCGCTATCAAAGCTGCGAAACTTCTCAACGTGGATGCCGACCTGGCGCTGCAGTGGCAGGACATGCTCGATAAGCTGGCTCCGTATCCGAACAACTCAACGCCGAACGCTATTGGTGTGCTTCAAAAAGGCGGGGAACCGGTGTTCGCCACTGGCATCGCGCGGGACTCCCGGGTTGGGTCGGACCACGACCCGCGCCTGATGCTGGTCAACGTCTTCGATCTGGTGAATACCGAATCGAAGCTGGCCAAGCCCGATGAATGGCAGATGGCGCTGAACACGCTGGCCGGCTTGAAGCAGGCCAAATGGATTGCGCTGAACAAGAACGAAGGTGCGGGCGGCGGCGGCGCGTCGCCGCTGGCGAGGTTCTGTGGTGAAGCGGCAAGACTCGGCAGCGTCGAGTGGGTGAAGAAATGCTTTACGTACCAAATAGCCTCCTATTGGAAGACGAAGTCGGATGCCCCCACACGCTGGATCAACCGCATCCGCGAATACAACCCGGAAGGCGGCTTCGCCCTAGACTGGCAGCAGGAGGCCACGTTCAGCGAGGGGATGTCCGCCGGCTTGTTGCAATCGGGTGCGGCCGCGCCCGGTGGCACGCCCATCATCCG
>CAIQIC010000463.1 GCA_903871765.1 uncultured Lentisphaerota bacterium | reverse complement strand
CCAAGGATCCCTGCAACCAGAATGGGTGTCACTGCCCGCCGCATGTGCGAAGACCTCCCGGAGTCAAATTGCCCTACTTCGGCGCCACCCTAGCCGATCCTTCCCGAGGTGTCAACCGAACGACGGGTTACCGCAAGGCCACGTCAAAGTCGACGGCACCGCTTGATCTGAGGAGGGAGCAGGGCCGCGAACCGGGTTTGATGGGCTGAACGTGCTTCTCAGAGAGCACATTTTACGGCCTCCCCCACGATGGGGGAGGCCGGCGAAGCCGGGCAGGCATTGCAGCACCCGATCCTGAAGGGTGTGGGGGCGAGGGCAGATAGAGGTGGCCTCACGGTCCAGGTGTCGGACCGTCAGGTTGGCCGTTATGCGCTGGTGTCCGGCCTCTGCTTACCGACCGAGCAGCCGCACCGCCTTGTCGGGGCGGTTCGCCATGTGCCGGATGGCCGCGGCGATGTTGGTAGCGCCCGCTAACCGCAACAAGGCAACGGAGAGGTTGCGCAGCGTCGCCATCACCTGCGGTCCGTTCTCCTTTCGCACTTGCGAGCGATCCTCGTCGTAGTCCATGTCCCGCACCCAGTGCAGGCGAGTCTCGATCTCCCAGTGCCGGCGGTTGTGACCGAGCACCGTCGGTGGGTCGGCCTCGGCGGCGTCGAGACTGGTCAGCCCGTAGCAGATCTCCTCGGTCTGCTTCCCGGTCTTCAGCTGGGTCACGAGGCGATCAATGCGGAACACCTGCCGAACGTTCGGGAAGGCGAGGTACCCATTGAGGTCCTCGCTTGTCCAGATCCGGCGCACTTCATGCCGTCCGTGGCCCTTTTCCGCCGTCTGGTGCTGAGGGGGGGAAGGCCTCCCCGGCGGGAGGTTCGCGCCGGGCCCGCTGCAGCCGGCGGGCTTCTTCTTTTTTCATGGTGAACAGATCGGCGATGTCCTGCCGGATCGTCGGCTGGTTGTCCTTCACGGTGAACACGTAGTCGGCGCCCTTCTCCTCCACGAGGTACCTGGCGATGTCCGCCTGGGTCAGCAGCGCGTCGGCGGTGACTACCGTCCCCGAGATGTCCAGCTTGTCCAGCAACGGCCTGACGCAGGTGATCTCGTTAGTCTTGCCCGGCACCCGCTCCTGCGCCATCACCACCCCCTGCCCGTGCACCACCGCCGCCAGCAGGTGCACCGCGCGCTCCTGGTCGTCAGCGCTGCCCCGTAGCGTCTTGCCGTCCATGGCCAGGGCCTCGCCGGCCAGCGGCGTCCACCGCGCCAGCCACCCGCTCAGCTTCTCGTCGATCTCCCGCGCGTCGATCTTGCGCAGCACCCGCCGAACGGTCGGCTCGCTGGGCGGCACCCGTCGCCCGCCGTGCAGGCGGCAGCGCAGGCGGGCACGGATCTCGTCGGACTGGTCCGCGGCCCACTGCGCGATGGCCTCGAAGCTCTTGGCCCCCGCCAGCACCGCGCAGCTCGAGACCGCCAGCACCGACTCGATCCGGTGCCGCCGCCCCTTGCGCTTGCGCACGTCGGTCACGCCCTGCAGCACCTCGAACAGCCCGCCCGCTCCGTCCAGCGGCAGCTTCTCCACGTCCAGGATCTTCTTCCCCGCCCGCTTCACCACTGCCGGCTTCCAGCGCTCCTCGGCCGCGCACAGCAGCGCCTGCGCACGCCGGTGTAGCGGGTAGACGAACACCGCCTTGGGTTGCCCGTGCTCCCAGTACTGCGTGCCGCTGCGGGAGTACCCCTTGCTGTCGCCCAGGTACCGCCAGTTGCTGGCGCGGTAGCAGGTGCCCTTGAAGCGCGCCTTGTCCACGAACGTCTCGACCAGGCGCACCGGGTGGCCGTAGACCGCCTGCCAGTCCGCGCTCAGCCGCCGCAGGGTGCGCGCCAGAACCCGCGAGGCAAGGTGCGGCACCTTGACCCAGGGCAGGATCAAGAAGCGGGCGTTGTTGGCCACGAACGGTAGCCCCCGCACCCGGGCGGTGTCGCCCCAGCCGATGTACCTGTCCCGCGGCTCGTTATAGAGCGTCGCCGCGCCGAAGAGCAGCAGCGCCACCAGATCGTCGCCCAAGAAGGCCGCGTACTTCAACGACTCGCCCACCACCGACCGGAAGCCCAGGTAGTGATAGCGCACCAAATAGGCCTGCCAGCCCGCGCGCTCCTCCTCCCGAATCAGCCGCACCTCAAGCGGCGCCGCAGGGTCGATCCGCGGCACATACGCCGGCGCCTGCTCGACCAGGAACCCCGGCTGCAGCAGCTTCGGCAGCGCGCGCTGCCGCCGCGCGCGCGCCCGGGCCGGGGGAAGCTCGAGCACCCCCTCCCGCTCCAGCCGTACCAACAAGTTCAGGCACGACCGCTCCGGAAAGGCCCCGTTGGGCCGTACCCAGCCAAACAGCTTGCAAGCGCGGCGCGCCAGATCCAGACGCGTCTCGGCGCGATGATCGCGCGCCAGCCGCCGCAAACGGTCCAGGTCGTGCGGACCGAGCGTTGACCCAGCAAACTGCACCGAACACTCCGAGGCTTCAAGTGAGGTATCCATGCCCCAAGACTGGCACAACCCCCGAATTTGCGCAAGTCTCCAAACTCCCCCAACGTACTATCAATTACTTGGCACTACTTGACGGGGCCTTGGTACGGCCTTGTACGGCCGGCGAATGCTCAGGGGTTTCTGGGCGGCGGCCTGATCTTGGCGGTCTCGGGCTGGCACAGCTGGTCATAGCGCGCGCGGGTGTCGTGGACTTGCCGGTTGCCCGCACGGCACGGCACCTCCTCGGGCGAGTAGAGCTTGTCCCATGGCCGAGGCGGCAGAATGGGGTAATGGGGCCAGAGGTGAGAT
>CAIQIC010000462.1 GCA_903871765.1 uncultured Lentisphaerota bacterium | reverse complement strand
CTGCAGAAGTTGGCTCAGCCTCGACATACGACGCCCGCAATGCTGCTCGTTGCCAGTTGTCTCTGCTCTGCAGGTGGTGCCGCTCAACAGTTCGGACCCCGTCGAGACCAGCTCGACGGAGATCGCAACCGGATCTGCCGCTGACCTCTGGCCCAGTATCTGCTCCGCGTGACCCAATTTACATCCATGCTCCGTAAGCCGTGGTATTCCTCTCCTGCTTTGCGTCTTCCGCTCCACTTTTGCGCCTTTGCGTTTATTTCTTTATCTTAATGTCAATCCGTTCCTCTGTCGCTTCGCTGTATCGTTCCATCCGTGCAAATCCGTGTTAATCCGTGGCGCTCTTCTTCTTTGCCGCGTGGAGGACTTTCAGGTTCATCCGTGGCAAAAAATCTTCACTTCTTCGCGTAGCCGTGCGGATGCCGCCGGTGCCAGTCCCAGGCGTGCTGGACAATGGTCCGGATGTCGGGATGGCGCGGTTGCCAGCCGAGCACGGTCTTGGCCTTGGCCGAGTCGGAGATCAGGCGGGCCGGATCGCCGGAGCGGCGCGGCGCGACCACGGCCGGGATCGGATGCCCGGTGACGGCGCGGCCGGCGTCCACCACCTGCTTGACGCTGAAGCCCGCGCCGTTGCCGAGGTTGAACGCGCCGGCGAGGCCGGGCTGGAGCGCGAGAATGTGCGCCTGGGCGAGGTCCACGATGTGGATATAGTCGCGGATGCAGGTCCCGTCCGGCGTGGGATAGTCGTCGCCGAAGATCTGCACATGGTCCTTCTGGCCCAGCGCCACCTTGAGGACGTTGGGGATGATATGGCTCTCGGGGTCGTGGTCCTCGCCGTATTTTTTTGTGGCGCCGCAGGCGTTGAAGTAGCGCAGGAAAACCGGCTCGACGCCGTGGATCTGTTGGTGCCACAGCAGCACTTTTTCCAGCATCAGCTTGCTCTCGCCGTAGGGATTCTGCGGCCGCTGCGGCAGATCCTCGGTCATCGGCATCTTGTCCGGCTGGCCGTAGGTGGCGCAGGTCGAGGAGAAGATGAATTTTTTGCAGCCGGCGGCGAACATGGCGTCCACCAGGTTGATGCCGCCGATGACGTTGTTATCGAAATAGCGCTCCGGGTACTGCATGGACTCGCCGACCAGCGCGAAGGCGGCGAAGTGCATCACCGCGTCCGGCTGGACCGCGGCCAGCGCCTTGAAAATCTTATCGCGCCGCTGGAGGTCGCCCTTGATGAACTTGGCGCGCCGGTCCACCGCCGGCCGGTGGCCGCGCCCGAGGTTGTCGAACACCGTCACCGCATGTCCCGCGTCCAGCAGCAGCTCGGTGGTGATGCTGCCGATGTAGCCCGCCCCGCCCGTCAGGAAGATTTTCATGCGCGGGAGCATACCGCCGCCCGCCCGCCTGCGGCAAGCGCGGATAGCAGCAGATGGACGGGGGGGTGCGGGTGTCGTCCTGAGGCGATCGGCCACGCGGGGATGGCGCGCTACGTCGCGGCCATCAAGCGGGTGGTCTTGGCCAGGGCCACAACTGCTCTTGGAGCGGAACCGGCTTGCCCTGCGAAGCCTTGGCGTAGCGGGGTAACGGTTCCGGATGGCACCGGAACGTTTACACGTTCCGCTCCAGGAAGAAAATCGGCATCCCCGGATCGGCCAAGGTTGAATAAAGCCAACAGGCAATCTGCATTCACCGACGCAACAGAACGGCGGCCATGTGCCGGATGAGGAATTCGGTGACGGCCTGCGGATGCGTCATGGATAGCGCGTGGCCGGCGCCGGCCACGATTTCATCGGCGCGCGAGTTAGCGGCCGGCAGTACGCTGTCCCTGGCGCCGTGAATCTGAATTCGGGTGCGATCCACTTCGGCACCATCAAGTTGGGGATGGCTTGCATCTGCGCGGCAAACACGCGCTCATCGGCGCCCATGCCGGACAACAGGATCAGCGGGGGCGCCTTGGTTTTCAGAATTTGCTCCCTGGCATGTCGAGGCTGTCGTGGATCGCTCATGCTTCTCGCCCCAGTTATTCGGCAACCGCTATCAACCGCCCCACCGCGCCAATCGTTGACGAAACTCGTCAGGCGGCAGATAAGCTCCTTGCTCCTTCATCTTCTTGAGTTTGCCGGCGGCCAGTTTGGGTGGAAGGAGTCGTTTGGCAACCAGTTCGTCCAGCGCCCAGAGCAAGCCACGCACTTCCACGGAACGACGCAAGCCTTCCAGTCTCAGTCGCCGGTCGCCGGTCAGCAAAATCGCATTTTCCATTTCCAGTGCCAGATAAAGCACAGTTTGATCGGCAAGGCCGATGCGTAGGTGGCCCAATTCGCTTACCATGGCCTCGATTTGCGCGCCGTTCAGGGTGATCACCTTCAAGCGCTTGGCTGTGACAAATGCGTCCACTTCTTTGCGTTGTGCGGGATTCGCGATCTGCCGCAGAACCAGATCGGTGGTGAAAGTCTCGATGCCCAATTGAAACCACTGATCAAGCAGTCCGCCATTGGCCAAATCGATCAGAATGCAGGCATCTTTGACGGCCACTTGCATGGGGCCTCAGGCAAAGCGCTCCTGCAATTGGAGCCGGAATCCGTCCACGGCCTCGTGCAGCAAATCAGCGCCCTTGGAAATGCTGATGTGCCCTTCGGTCACGGCGCGTTGCACCAACTGCCGAAAATGGGAATGGATCTCGTTCCCCTTATAGGCTTCGTCTCCAGGTTCCTTGCTTGCCGTCCGCCATGCGCCGGTTTGCTTGCTGAACTGCAAGAAGACGGATTCCTTGATCAAACCCAGTTGCCTGGCCCGCATCATGATGGCCATGATGGACGCGCCAAAATTGGCTTTCAATTCGATCAATTCCGCCATGCTGACGCCCGTGCGTCCGCGTCCGAATTCAGCGATAAAGGTGTCCCGCGGCAACAGGAGGGCTCCGGCAAAGCGCTTCGCGATTAATTCGTCCTCCTTTTCCGTCATCGTGTCAGGCAGGGGCAGGACGAGATGCGCCAGTTCGTGCAGCACCGTCATGCGCTTGCGCAACAGATTGTCGTTGAGCCAGTCCGCCAGCGCGATCACCGGTCCGGCTTCGGTTTCGGCCGAGAATCCGTCGAAACTGCGCTCTGCGCCGGGCACTTCATAGACTTTGACGCCGTGATTTTCGACCAGTTCAACGACGTTGGGCAGCGGATCGCTCCCCAGGTCCCATGCCTTGCGCAACCGATCCGCGCCGGCCTCGGCGTCATCCGCCGTACGCACCGGTCGCATGGCGATCCGTCCGGGGAAGGGCCGGGCGCCCCCAACCACTTCTTCGATCTCGTGATAACGCTCGAAAAACTCCAGCGCTTGCTCCCGCACAGCCTGCTGCTGCTTGACACCGAGGGCCGCATGTTTGCGGAAGCGCAGACGCTCCAGGCGCAGCACAAAGGGCCGGAAAAAGAAATCCGGCGGCTGGCCCAAGGCATCAGCCAGTTTGCCGAGCACGTCCGATCCCGGCATCATCACGCCGGCTTCGTATTTGGCCAACGCGTTGTGGGATACCGCGCCCTGGAGCGCGGCGGCCAGGCTGCGCAGCGAAAGCATGCGCATCTGGCGGGCCTGGCGGAGGCGGCGGGCAAACACGGATCTAATGGTGGTGTTCATCATGTTTACAATTTACACTTGAAATTATCGTTTTGTCAACCTATATCGGGGGCGAATTGTTCGTCCACGGTCGTGACGGTCAATTCCGCGATCGCAATAGCTATGGGAATGACCCGTTCCCACCGCGCGGTTGACCCCGCGCGGAGTAGCGACCCCGTCACCGGCCCTCGGTGACGGGGTTTTTTATCATCCTGAGTGGCATCCCCAAGCGCAGCGGCGACGTTCAGAACTCGTCGAAGGGGCCGAGGCCGGGGACGCCGTAAAGCTTTTCGGCTTCCCAGTTGACGGCGCGCTCGATCACGGCGAGGCAATCGCCCGTGGTTTCCAGCAGCAGTTCCTGCGCGGAGGGCTGCAGATAGGTGGGCGCTTCTTCCCGCAACATGCGCCCCAGTTCCCGCGTCCGCGCCACCACCTCGGCGGCGGGCGTTGTCCGTGCGAACTCAGCCCGCTTGCAGGCCATCGCCAAACGCGCCAGTTCGCCAAGGTGGGCACTCTGCGCTTTTGTCGGCATGACAAGCGGAAGCTGGCGCAGATTACCGATTTCCCATTTTTGGGTGTGCTGGACAAAGCGCATTTTGAAAAAACTGAACACGTCGCTGTTCATCAGCGCTAAGAAAGCTTCCGCCGGAATTGTTCCGGAAATCGGCGTCAAGCGCATACTGTCGGCGTCGAAGATGCACGGTTCCTGATAGCGGGATTTTAGCGCAACGTGATTGGCTACGGCGGTCCAGGTGACACCAGCGGTTAGAAAGAAGGTGTGTCCCTGCCAGCGAGCCAGTGGACTGGTTGAAAGCCAATCCACAGCCTGCGTTGTCCACTCCACGAACAGCGGCTCGTTATCCACCCAGCGGCTGCCTTCGGGGTCGCCTTTGCGAAAGGGCAGGAACTGGCCGTGCCCGGAGAGACCGTTGTAAATGACGGCGATTCGCGGGGCATCGGTGGGTTCGTCGTAGTCCTCGCTGGAGCGTAGGCCCATGGCGGCAGCGGGGATTTTGGCCCGGCCTTTACGCCGCGCATTTGCGCCGTGCACCCAGCGTTGAACGGCTTGGCAAAGGGCGCAAAAGTCCTCGTCGCTGATTTCCGCGACGGTGCGGAATGGACACGGATCAAAACGGGAGCCGCTGTCCTTGAATTCGCCGCCCCAGAATTCCGCCAGTTCCTTGCGGCGTTGCCAGTGGGCCAGAAGTTCCGCTTTGCGGCGCTGCCACGAGAATTGGAAGTCTGCGTCGGTCGCGACCAGCGCACACGGCGCAATGCGGAAGAGGCTCATGCGGCCGAAGCCGAGTTCGGCAGGCGTGAATTCCTCGCGCAGGCGATGCACCGCCGCTTCCCACGCGGCGCGATCGGCGTTGGGATGAGCGGGCTGACCGCCCGCGGCGGCGAGCAAATCGCGGAAGCGCGGTGCGATGCGCGCATCGGCCAGCCAGCGGGCGGTCAAGCCAGCGTTCTGCTGGCGCAATTCCTCGGCCTGTGGCGTGCCTTCCAGATAGGCGAGGAAGCGCGCGTTGTTGGCGGTGCGCATGCCTTGGCCGCCCTCGGCGATCAGGCCGACGAGGGTGACATCGCCGGGCTTGAGCGTGCGGTGATATTTCCGCAGCTCGCCTAGATTTTCGGCGAAGGCGCGGGAGTCCTCGATCTTATCCCACCATTCGGCCACGAGTTCCTTGACCGGCTCGTTGAAGCGGCGGTAGAGCGCGAGCGCGGCGGGACGCGGCTCGAAGAATGCTCGCTTGTGGGCGGCGGTGTATAGGGCCAGGGGCGTTTCGTGGACACGCAACTCGCGGAACGTGGCGTGGCGCACGGTCAGGCCTGCCACTTCGGTGGAAGTTTGCCATTGGATTTCAGTGGGTGCGGGCAAGAACGGCAGGGCTTCGTCCGGTTCGGTGCGCGTGCCGTCTTTGCGGCGCAGCGGCCGGGCTTGGATGAACAGCAGCGCTTCGGACGGCGGCGCGTTCTCGCCGCGTTTTTGGGCGACGAAGAGGGCGGCGTCCACCGTGGCGTCGAAGGGATCGCATTGGCCGAGCCGCCGCAGGTGGTGGTATTGGAGCAGTTCGCGCATCCGCAGCTTGGAGGCGAGCGTGAAGAAGGTGTCGGAGACGATGAAGCCGAAGCTGCCGCCATCGTGCAGCAACCGGAAGCCGAAGTCGGAAAAGTGAACGTAGAGATCTTCGAGGTAGCCGGCGCGATGCTCCAACGCGTTGCGCCATTTCTCGGCGCTGCTGGTGTGGGTGGAAATGTAGGGCGGGTTGCCGAGAATGGCGTCGAAACCACAGCGCGGCGGCGGCAACAGTTGGCCTTGCTCGTCGAAGAACACGTCGGGGAATTCCAATTGCCAGTGAAACGCTTTAAAATCGTCGATCTTCGCCGCCAGTGTTGACCCGATGGATTTCAGGAAGCGCTTGGCTTCGCGCAACTCGTCCGCCGGCATGGCGTCGGCGGTGACGAGCAGTTTTGCCAGTGTGAGGTAGTGCAGGCTATCCACCGGTGCGCCATTCTGCGCGGCCAGCCAGAGATGGGCCAGGTCCAGAAACGGCTGCAGACGTTTCTGCGCGGCTTTCCAGCGTTGCTCCTTCTCCTTGACGACTTCCATTTCCGTGCTCGGAATCGTCTCGATGCGCAGGGTCTCGGAGATGACGCCGGAGAGGACGATCTGCAATTGTTGGCCGAGCTCAAAGGCGCTCTTATCATCCGCGTCGCTCAACACGGGCGGGCGGCGGAGTTCCGCCGGGGTGACGGAGAGCAGTGCATTGCCGCAGCGCAAATGGTGGTCGAGGAAATTGAGCGGTTCATCGGTGGCGATGCACGTCAGCCAAAGCGAGAGCTTGGCCAGTTCGACAGCCATCGGATTGATGTCCACGCCGTAGATGCAGGCCTCGACAACGCGCCGCCGCCAGTAGGCTATTTCGGCCTGTTCCTGCGAGATGCCCGGTGAGATGGGCACGAGCCCCTGGGCAATAATTTCCTCGCGGCTGATTTTGCCCGGACCGCTGCTGACCACGGCCCGCGTCATGATGCGCGTGGTGGGGTGCCGCAAGATATGATCGGCCAGGGCTTCGTCCGCCCGCACCAGAAAATGGCCGCTGCCCATCGCGGGGTCCACGATACTCAGCCGGAGAACGCCGTGCGCAAAGGAGTTGTCGCGCCGTTTTTCTTCGGACTTTGCCACCAGAGCGCGCTGTACGTCTTCCGCGTTTTCGATCCCCGCCAACTGCGGCGCCAACGTTTCACGCACGAGATATTTGACGACCCAGTCGGGTGTGTAGAAAATGCCGTGGCGATGGTTCTCGCCGTTTTCGTCGCGTAATTCCAGGCGGTCGCCGACGCGGACAAAATGCGCGCCGAGCAGGCCTTCATAAATGTCGCCCAATTGGCGCACTTCCAACGTGCTGTAATCAATGGTTTCGGCGGTGCTTAGTTGAAGTTGTCGTTGGCTCGCGCGGGCCGGCGGCTGGGCAAAGATCAATTGCCGGAGAACATCGCCGAGGGCTTTGTCATCAATGCGCCAAGTCTCCAACAGCGGATGCAGATCGGGGTTGAACAAGCCGCCGTTGTAGCGGGTCACCCCGCACTCGCGGTTCTGGCGCTCGCGCGAACCATTGATGAGGTGGCATAGTCTGAGCAGATGGTCGTACAGATTGGTGCCGCCGGCACTGTTGAATCTTGTCTTGTCGCGCAGATCATCCGTCAGGCGCGCGAGGGAAAAATCGTTCAGGTACAGCCGATTTGCGCCGGCGCCGCGTTCCTTGACGGGCAACAACCCGCGGCTTTCGGCATAGAGGATGAACAGGAGGCGGTAGAGGAGGATCAGCGCGTTTTCATAGACGGCCGGGAAATCTTTCTCCTCCAGCCGGTTCTCTGGGAAGTGCAGCAAGGCCGAGCCCAAGTCTTCCAACACGCCGAAAACGCGCTTCCGCAGGTGGAATTCCAGTTCCGCTTGGGCGCGGAGCGCCTGCTTGTGAATGGCGTCGAGCAGGCAATTGCCCTCCGCATCCCGCGCGAAAACATCGGCGTGAAAGAGCGAATAAAACAACCGGAAATCCTCGGCGGAACAGAGCAAGCCATTGCGCACCAGATAAAAAACAAAATAGGCACCCGGCGCGGCGCGTTCCGAATAAAGCCGCCATTCACTGCCGTTGGTCAGGATGGCCCAATTGAAAAAGCGATGGCCTTGCGCGTCGCGAGCGTGCTGCAGATAATCTTCGATTTGACGGCTGGGAAACCAGTTGGGCGTTTCCTTGTGTGATACCCGGTCCAGCGGATGTCCAAACTTCTTTGCTTCCAAGACGGTCCCGGCCAGGCGGTAGAGTTCAACATCGCCGCCGGCGGCGGCGCAATTGAATTCATCTTCCTTGGCATAGAGGCAATAGTCGGGCCGTTTCCGCGTTTGCAACGCATTCGGCAGCGAGGCTTCGGGGATATAACGCCAATGCATTGCTGAAAGCATAGGCTCCAGCAGATGGGTGCGGGTGAAAGCCTCTGGCCGTTTGCCAAGCGCAGCAGCATGCTGCTGCCAAATCTGCTTTAGTTGTTCATAGGCGCGCGAGGTCTCGCGTTCGTCAGCAAAATCCGCAGACGAGCGCCATTGATGATGGAGATAGCTGGCCGCAAAGACTCCACGACATTCGTAGAACTCGGATTCCTCAGCACCTAGAACCAGGCTGAGCTGTTGTTGTTTGGTCATAAATTCACTTCATCAGGTGGTTTCTCTTCGCCATTATCACCTATGATCGCTTTCTCGCGGGCGCGCAGGAGTTGGACGGGCCGCGGCCAGGCGATAGCGCCCCGACTTGCGCGTGCCTTCGCGCACCACCAGTCCCGCCGCCAGCAGCGGTTTGAGCAAATCCATGGCGCCCTGGCGCGAGACGCCGACGGCCGCCCAAATTGCGGCCGGCGTCATGGGTCCGTGCTCACGCAGGAACTGGAGCAATTGCTCCTGCCTGGGACGCAGTATTAGCTTGGGCGCCTGTGCTTGGGCCGAAAATTGTTGGATACGTTGCCAAGCCCGTTCCAGCGCCACTTCCAACCCCTCCGCGACATAATCCAGCCACGACGTGAGGTCTTCGCCGGCACGCCGCACCGCCTGCAAGGCGGCGTAATAGCGAGGGCGGTCTTCCCAGTAGAACTCGTCCACGGAAAAAATATGATGCGTGTCGAAGCCGCGCCGATAAAGCTCCCACAGGGCCAGCGCGCGGCCGGTGCGTCCGTTGCCATCGGCAAACGGATGAATGGCTTCAAAACGGTAATGCAGAATGGCGGAGGAAAGCACGGGCGACAGCGCCACCGCCCGCTGATTCCACCAATCCAGCAGTTCAAACATCAAGCCGGAGACTTCTTCCGGTGGCGGCGGCACATGCGGACCAACCCGCACCCGGATGGCGCGGTAACGCCCGGCCTCGCCCTGATCCATCACCGCCCCGGCGACCATCCGGTGCAGTTCAAAAAGGTCATCGTGGCCGATGTTCTTCTTGCGGGCATTTTTCTCCACATAACGCAGCCCGGCGAAATAGTTCACCACCTCCCGCCGCGCCCGCTCGGGAACGGCCGGAACCGGGCGACCTTCTTCAACCGCCCGAACCTGTTCGAGCGTCAACGGGTTGCCCTCGATGGCGGTGGAGGAATGAGCATTGCGGGCCCGGGCATCCAGTTGCAACGCTGGAATCCACGCGGCATCCACGGCCGCGGACAGAATCCGGTCGCGCAGGGCGGCGATGTTCTCCACCCTGGCCAACAACCGCGGCGTTATCGAGAATTGTGGCTCGTAACTCATGCGTGACAGTATGCCGGATAAGTCAAGTATGAGTCAAGTTATAAGTCAACCACCCATTCCTCGACTCCCCCGCGCTACGGTTCTTCCGTCGGGGGTTCTTCGGGATCCTTGTTCTTGTCGGCCTGCTCGCGGGCGCGCTGCTCGGCCATGCGGAGGATTTCGGACATGTCGTCGGCCGCGTCCCAGACCCGGCGGCTGACGAAAATCTGGCATTGCTGCTGGATGGCAATGGCGATGGAATCGCTGGGCCGCGCGTCCACTTCCACGACGTTGCGGCCCAGGGCGCTGTGCTGTTCGAGGTACAGCCGGGCAAAATAGGTCCCGTTGCGCAGATCGTTGACCACCACCTTGATGGCCCGCACACCGAGGCCGGTGAAGATGCTGGCGATCAGATCGTGCGTCAACGGCCGCGGCGCCTGCACCTTGCGCAGCGCCATGACCATGGCGCCGGCCATGCCGGGGTCCACGAAGATGGCGATGACCTTGGACTGGCCCTCGGCACCGAGAAACACGCCCCAGTTGCCCGGACCGGGCAGCAGGTTGCGGATGACCACGGGAATATCATCGCTCATGCTGGAGGCAGTCTATCACGGCGATGGGAGTTTCAAAAGATCGGAAAAATTAACCGCCAAGCCGAAAGATCTCTTTGGCGGTTGAATTATTCTTCGACCGAGACCGGCGTGCCGATGTCAACCATGTGCAGCAGCTTGATGGCGTTCCAGTTGGCGAGGCGGAAGCAGCCGTGGCTTTCCGTCTTGCCGATGTCCTCCGGATGCGGCGTGCCGTGCAGGCCGTAGCCGGTCTTGCTCAAACCGACCCACGCGTTGCCGACCGGGTTGCGCGGTCCGGGCGGGATGATGAGCTTGGTCTTGATCGTCTTGCTCTCCGGCTCCTCGCTGAACAGCTCGGGATCGAAGGTGTAGTTCGGGTCCGGCGCGACGACCGCGACGCTGATCTCGCACGGCTCGCGTTTCTGCGGGTCGCGCGCGATGGAACACGGGAACTGCGCCACCGGCTGACCGACGCCGTCGAAGACGCGGACGAGCTTCTGGCCGATGATAATGCGAATGCGCGCGGCGTGGGGCAACGGGGCGGACGACTTGACGTCGGGGATCGTCAGCGTTGTGCCGGCGGGCGGATCGGGCCAGACGATGACCTGCGGGTTGAGATCGCGGATGGCCTGCTGCGCCGCATGACCGCGCTCGGCGACCGTTTCGAGGATGGTTTCGTAGCCGAGCCGCTGGATTTGCGACTTACCGAGCCAGGTTTTTGGAATGGCCACCAGCGCGGCGTGATCCTCGGCCGTGACCGTGCAGGTGGTCATGAGGCCGTCGAGCGGGCCCATCTTCGTCAGAGTGGCGGCGTCCGCCTCGCCGGTCACCGGCAACCCGTGGGCGCCCTGCCAGGCGCGCAGGGCGGCGCGCGTCCGTGAACCGATGCGGCCGTCGGCGCAGTTGCAGGAGAAATGGCCGCGGTCGAGCAGCGTCTGGAGCGCGATGATCCGGCGGAAATTCAACTGGGTGGATATCGGCGCGGCGGCGGGCGTAACGGGCTGGGGGGCCGGGGGCAGAGTGCGCGGGGGTGCCGCGTGCTGAAGGCTGGCGGGGGACGTGGCCGACACAGGGGCCGGCGGGAACGGGGACACGATCTCGGCGGTGGGCGGCTGGAGGCCGGCGGCCGGCTCCGCCGCAGGCGGCTGACGGCCCATGATCAGATCGTTGAGGCTCTGCAGGGCCGGTGGCTGGCTACCGACCGGCTGAGCGCTGACGGCGGCCGGCCAGTGGGCCCTGGAAACCTGGGGTTGGGCGCCGGCATCCGCCACGGGCGGCAGGGGCGTCGTGATGGGTCGGGGCGGCGCGGGATCGAGTTGCGCGGGCGGCAGATCTTCAAAGTCGCTGCGCAGCGGGGTGGTGCAGCCCGCCAGCACCAGGAGCCCGGCCGGAAACAACACGCGGAGCCATCGGAGCCGGGCAGCCATGGGCATCGGTATCCTCATCCGTTTTTGCGCAGGTGCGAGGGGAGGATGCGCAATTCCTCGCGGTACTTGGCAATGGTTCGACGGGCCACCTGGAAACCCTGCGCCTTGAGCTGGGCGACGATCGCCTGATCCGACAGCGGGTGGGCGGGCTGCTCGGCGGCGATGAGCTGGGCGATGACATCCTTGATCGTCTTGTTGGACACCGCCTGGCCGGCGGCGTTCTTGTAGCCGGGGGTGAAGAAATATTTCATCTCGAACGCACCGCGCGGGGTGAGCATGTATTTGTTCGCCAGGGCGCGGCTGATGGTGGTTTCGTGCAGACCGAGCGCATCGGCTACCTGCGCCATGGTCAGCGGTTGCAGGCGCGCGACCCCGTGTTCGAGGAATTCCCGCTGGACGCGGACGATCTCCGTGGCAATGCGGAAGATGGTTTGCTGGCGCTGCTGGATGCTCTTGATCAGAAACGCGCCGGCGCGGATTTTGTCGCGGATATACGCTTTGACCTCGGACGTGGTCGCGGGGTTCTCCATGAGCTGGCGGTAGGCCTTGCTGATGGACAGGTGCGGGAGATGCTCGTTGTCCAGCAGCACGACGTACTCGCCCCGGCTCTTCTGCACCAGCACCTCCGGCGTGACGTAGGCGGGCTCCTCGGCGCTGAACCGGCGGCCGGGCTTGGGTTCCAACGTGGCGATAAAGTGCGCAATTTGCTGGATTTCCTCCACCGGCAGCTTCAGCGCGTGGGCGATGGCCGGATACCGCCGGGCGCCCAGGGCCTCCAAATGTTCCTGCACCACCCGCGCCGCGGCCGAATCCTGCTTGCCGAGCCGCGCCAGTTGCAGCAGCAGGCACTCCTTCAGGTCGCGCGCCCCGACGCCGACCGGATCGAACTCGCGGACCGTCTCCAGGACGTGCTGCACCTCCGCCAGCGTGTAACCGGCTGAGCTGGCGAGTTCCTCCACCGACGTGGTCAGGATGCCGTCGTCATTGATACTGCCGATGATCAGCTCGCCGATGCGCTGCTCGTGATCCGGCATGCCAAAGAGTTTCAGTTGGCTCAGCAGGTGGTCCTGCAACGACTCCGGCCGCGTCAGCGAATTCATCATGAACTCGCGCTTCGCCGCGTCACTGGCGGTATACGGCCGCGCCGTCTGGGTCAGGCGGAAGTAATCGCGCCACTCGTCGTCGATCTGCGCCAGCACCTTGAACTCGTCCTGGAATTCCTGTTCCTCGGCCTTCCGGGCGTCCTCGTCGCCAACCTCGACTTCGACCAGCTCGTTCTCCGGCGGCTGTTCCTCCAGGGTCGGGTTCTGCTCCATTTCCTGCCGGACCAGCGTGCGCAGTTCGAGCATCGGCACCTGCAGGAATTCCAGCGACTGGCGCATTTGGGGCGCCAGCATCATTTGCTGCCGCTGCTGCTGCGATTGGCCCAGGGAGATTTCCATGACGTTGCTTTCCTGCCGCGCTATTTCACCTTGGCGCCGCTGGACAATTCGCCGTCGAGGGTGACCAGGCGTAACTGTTCGCCCTTGGAGGCGGCGAGCAGCATGCCGCGCGACTCCACGCCGCGGATGACTGCCGGCTTGAGGTTGGCCACGACCACCACCGTCTTGCCGATCAGCGCTTCCGGTTCGTAGTGCAGGGCGATGCCGGCGACGAGTTGCCGCCGCTCCTCGCCCATGAGCACGTCCAGCTTGAGCAGCTTGGTCGCGCCCGCGACGCGTTCGGCGGCCACGATCCTGGCCGTGCGCAGTTCGAGCTTGCTGAACAGGTCGTAATCCACCAGCTCGGACGACGCCGCCGCGGGCGGCTGGGCTGGCCCGTCGGTGGCGGGGGCGGGGGGTTGCTCCTCCCCGGCGACCACGCGCGGAAAGAGCGGCCCAAAGTCCTTGACCGGTGCGCCGGGCTTGAGCACACCCCACGTCCGCAGTTCCTCCAGCTTCGGCGTCGTGCGGGTCTGGCCGAGCGAGCGCAGGACCACGGTCATCTTTTCCGGCATGACCGGATAGAGCAGGCTGGCGGCCACGCGCAGGGCCTCGGCGGCGGCATAGAGCGTCGTGTGGAGCGGCGCGGGATCGGTCTGCTTGGCCAGGGTCCACGGCTGCTTGACCTCAAGGTAGCGGTTGATCGCCTTGACCGCCCCCAGCGCCGCCCCGAGGCCGTCGTGCAGGCGCAGGTCGGCCACGGAGCGTTCCAGGGAGGTGACGGCGGCCTGGACCGTGTCCCACAGCGCTTGTTCCTCCGCGCCGGCCGGCGCCGGGGTGTGGGCCGCGGGCAGCTTGCCCTGGGTATACCGGCCGAGCATGTTCAGCAGGCGGCTGAGCAGGTTGCCGAGATCGTTGGCCAGGTCGGCGTTGAACTTGCGGATGAAGGCCTCCTCGGTGAACGAGGCATCCTGCCCCATGGCCATTTCCGCGATGAGAAAATAACGGAAGGCGTCCACCCCGTAGCGTTCGATCATGTCCATCGGATTCACCACGTTCCCGAGGCTCTTGGACATCTTGCTCTCGCCGGTCAGCCACCAGCCGTGCGCAAAAATGGTCTCCGGCAACGGCAGGTTCATCGCCTTGAGCATCGTCGGCCAGTAGACCGTGTGCGTGGTGAGGATGTCCTTGCCGATAAGCTGGAGGGACGCCGGCCACCATTTATGGAAGGCCGCCTCGTCGCTGCGGTAGCCGATGGCGCTGATGTAATTCACCAGCGCGTCGAACCAGACGTAGGTCACGAAGTCGGCGTCAAAGGGCAGTTCGATACCCCAGCTCATCCGGCTTTTAGGCCGCGAAATGCACAGGTCGTTCAGCGGCTTGCGCAGGAACCCGAGCGTTTCGTTGCGGCGGAAGTCCGGCTGGATGAACTTCGGATGCTCCTGGATGTATTCGATCAGCCACGCCTGGTACTTGCTCATCCGGAAGAAGTAATTGGCCTCGCGGATCATGTCCACCGGCCGGTGGCATTCGGGGCAGGCGTTGGCGACCAGGTCCTTCGCGGTGTAAAACCGTTCGCACGCCACGCAATACCAGCCGTCGTATTCGGCGCGGTAGATCTCGTCGCGCTGGAGGAGATCCTGGAGAATCTGCTGCACGATGATCTTGTGCCGGTCCTCGGTCGTGCGGATGAAGTCGTCGTGGGTGATGCCCAGCTTCTTCCAGAGCTGTTGAAAACGGACCACGGTCTGGTCCGCCTGCTCTTGCGGCGTCAGGTTCGCGGCCTGCGCGGCTTTCTGGACCTTCTGGCCGTGCTCGTCGCTGCCGGTGAGGAAGAAGGTCGGCACGCCCAGCAACCGGTGGTAGCGGGCGAGGACGTCGGCCAGCACGGTGGTATAGGCGTGGCCGACGTGCGGCAGGTCGTTCACGTAATAGATCGGCGTGGTGACGTAAAATTTTTTCATCGGCCGGGTTTCCTCGCTGTCCGGGCGGCAGTATAGCGGGCCCCGGCGGTCCCGCCAAGGCGGGAAAATGGCGTCCAAGGCAAACGCATCTATACGAATGGTTAAGGTGGCTCCCGAAGTTCAGCTTTAAGCCACATGCTGTCGAAGGCTTCCCCCATCGCGCCTCACGATGGGGCGTAAATGTGGCGCGGATCGGGTTTTCCGCCGGAGGCGGACCGCACGGGAACGCGTCAGACCGGCTCGGCCGCAAGGCGGCGCGGGCGGTGCTGTATATGTATACGCACCGTCCCGCGACAACACCGCGGACGGACCGGTATCACGCGTGATCCGCGCGGCCCGATCCGCACCACTTTTGTTGTATTTTAGATGCGTCGGCCCTGAAAGGGCGTTACGGCAGCGCCACGGTCACCTCGGCGCTGAAGACCAGATTGGTGTCGCCGCGTTCGGCAAGCGTCCGGCCCAGCGT
>CAIQIC010000461.1 GCA_903871765.1 uncultured Lentisphaerota bacterium | reverse complement strand
CTGCAGATCGAGACCGATGGCTTCAACCTCTTTGTCCGTCACCTGAACCAGATCATCAGCGCGTCGGAAAAGGGCCAGGTGGTGATCCGTGAAGTCATGGAGCGCTTCCTGCGCCGGATCGAACGGGATGCCCAGGGATTGCCGGTCAATTTCTATCCCTTTACGTTCTCGGATCCCATGCGGGATGTACCCAAGGATATCGTGATCAATCCGGCGGTTGCTTTTGGCCGACCGGTGGTGCGCGGCACGCGCATCGCCACCTCCGTCATTCGCGAACGTTACACCGCCGGGGAGAGCTTGCTCGACATCGCCAAGGATTACGATTTGGAGATGAAACTCGTTGAAGAAGCGCTCCGATCCGAAATCGACCAGCAAGCCGCCTGAGACCATCCGATTGGTGCTGGACGAAACGATTGCCGGCCATACCATTTTGCAGGGCTTGCGCGAGCGCGGCCTTCCCGTTGTCTCCCTGACCGAATTTGTTGCGCGCGGCGCCACGGATGCGGATGTGATCGGGAGTTTGGCCGGCCATGCGGACGCCTATTTGATCACACGCGACCGTCATTTTCGCTATCATCCGGCGATCAAGGAGAAACTGGAAGCCGGTGGCGTCGGCGCGTTTGTCATTACCTCGGCCGGCAATAAAACGGCAGCACAGATTGTGGATATTGTGGCCATTGCGTGGCCGCACATCCGGGCGTTTGTGGCCCAGAACCAGCGCCCCTTTGCCGCAAAGATCATGGCAATGGGGAAGATTGAGCGGCACATATGAATAAAATAACAGCGATGCCCTTGGCCGACCGCCCCCGCGAAAAGCTCCAGCAGAAGGGGCCGGCGGCGTTGTCCGATGTCGAGCTGATGGCGGTGCTGCTCGGCAAGGGAACGCAGGAAGCCGATGTGATGACGCTGGCGGAGCGCATCGTGAAGGCGCTGGCGGAAAGCAAGGAGCAGGTGGATCTCGCCGCGCTCCAGAAGATCAAGGGCGTCGGTCCCACCCGCGCCATGATGATCGCCGCGGCGCTGGAATTTGCCCGGCGGCGCATCCGGCCGGAGGGGCTCAAGGTCACCTTCCCAACCGATGTCATGCCATTGATCCAGCACTATGCCGACCGCAAGCAGGAGCACTGCATCTGCATTTCGCTGAACGGCGCGAACGAGGTCATCGCCGTGCGCGTCGTCACCGTCGGGCTGGTCAACCGCACCCAGGTACATCCGCGCGAGGTCTTCGCCGATCCCATCACCGACCGCGCCGCCGCCGTCATCCTGGCCCACAATCATCCGGCCGGCGGCGTAGAACCCAGCAAGGAAGATGTCGAATTGACCCAGCGCCTGCGAGCCGCGGGCGAAACGCTCGGCATCCGCGTCCTCGATCACCTCATTTTCGACGCGCGCAACCACTACAGTTTTCTGGCCAATCAGCAGTGAGCCGGCGTACTGGCCAATAGCTGGCGGCGGGTATCATCCATGATGGCGCGGAAACACGTGGTCCGCGGTGCCACCGCGCCGAGCACGCGTTCAATGCGGCGGCGCACCAGGTCGCCTTTGAACAGCCACAGCCACGGCCGCCGCCACGAAAACGGCAGGGGAATTTTTTCCCGGCACAGGTCCACCGGGTGAAAGTAGAACACCGCCGGCCCGCGCCGCAGGGCCTGGCGCAGGCCGGCCAGCACTAGCCGGCTCCCGAAGAACCTTAGGTACGGTCCGCCGGCGCTCTGAATTTTGATGCCGCCGAGCTGCCAATACGGCCATGGAAACTCGATCAGGCCGCGCGGTTCCGCGCTGCGGCGCAGCTCGCCGCGCACGGGGAAATACGGCCGGCTGTCCACGCCCGCGAGGCGGGAATCGGTTTTGTTGTAGATCGAATTGACGGAGACGGAGGAGTCGTACTGGAAGCCCAGTTCCTCCAGCACGTCGAGCATCCAGCCGGCCACGTAGGCGTTGGGCGCGCGGTAGCCGGTCACCGGCTGGCCGGACAGGTCCTGCAACAGGTCCCGCGCCATGGCGGTGCGCGCGGCGAATTCGGCGCGCGTGAACAGCGGCCGGCCGGTCCGGGGATCAATCTTCGGGACGTGCGTCAGGCCATGGCAGGCGATTTCGTGACCGGCGGCGGCGGTTTTTTTCAGCAGCTCCGGGAAGCGCTGCGCGTATTCGGCCACCCAGAAAAACGTGGCGCGGATGGCATGGCGGCTCAGCAGCTCCAGCACGGGCTCGAGATAGCGCCAGCCGCGCTCGGGGTCGGGGGTGGCGGCCAGCACGGCGGCAAGGGTCTGCCGCGTGTCGTGCCGGGCAGCGACGGACGGCCCGTGATACCAGTCCTCCACGTCCACGCTGACGATCACGGGCTGCGCGCCCGGCTCGGTCGGCCCTGGTTGTTCGGTGGTCATGGTGCCCGCTTGTCCGCCTTCCGCAACCTGCGTTCCGCCGCCGGCCGTCCGCCGCGCCTCACACATAGAGCCGGTCGTTGTCATTCATGTCGAACCACATGGCGAACACCAGCGACTGGAAGGCGAATATCCAGATGGTGGTCAGCAACGTCAGGTGGGCGAGCATGATTTCGCCGCGGGCGATATAGGCGTGGAGAAACCGGTACACCAGCGGAATGTCCACCAGGAACGCGAGGAAGGAAACGAGGTACAGCAGAAACAGCGGATGGAAGCTCTGGTAGAGGTATTTCTTGAACAGCCGCTGGACGAACAGCCGGAGCAGCAGGCCGGAGATCTGCGGGATCACGACCGGGATCTTCATTTTGGACTGTTCGCCGACGACGTAATGCGGCGTGATGGGCACCTCGGTGATGGTAAAGTTGCCGATGTTCAATTTCTGCAGCAGATCGTTGTACACGCCGTAGCGCGGATAAAGCGTGTGCAACTCGAGGCTCTCCAGCGCCTCGCGGCTGATCGCCGTGAAGCCCGTCTGTGCGTCCGAGACGCGCCAGTAGCCGGTGGCGATCTTGGTGAGGATGGACAGTAGGCCATTGCCGAAATAGCGCACGGGCGGGATGGCCCGTCGCGCTGAGCGGTGCTTGAAGCGGTTGCCCTTGCAGTAATCCGCGCGGCCCTCGACCACGGGCAGGCAGACGCGCTCCAATTCCGCCGGATCCATCTGGCCGTCGCCGTCCATGATCGCGGTGCAATCCGCGCCATGATCGCGGGCGCACTTGTAACCCGTGGCGACGCTGGCGCCCTTGCCGCTGTTGCGCGCGTGCGTCAACAGCACCACGCGGCTGTGCTCGCGGCGGAACTCCGTGCAGGGGCTGAAGCGTTTCTCCGCCTCGCGGTCCATGTCCAGCGCGAGATTGTCGGCGCGGTCGTACACGCCCGGGCCGGCCTGCGCGAGCCGGCGCGTCAGCGGCGTGCCCGGCGCGCGGTCGCGCTCGATGCAGCGCTGGACGACGGCGGCCGTGCCGTCGGTGGAGGCATCGTTGACCACGATGACGAGATCCACGAAGCCCGGCAAAGTGTCCAGTACGCGTTCGACCTGCCGCTCCTCGTTGAAGCACGGCACGACGACCGCGATGGATTTGTTCTGCAGCATGACGGTACGCCCGCGGCATGGTTGAAAACCCCGGGGGAAATGTCAAGGCTGCGTCCCGGCCAGGGATCAGAATGTCCCCGCTTCTCGTTGCGGTGCCATTTCTTTTTGACACAACGCCGGCACGGCGTCCTGAGCGGTCGGCCGGCTGCTTCGCTTGTCCCCGGCTCCCCCCCGGGACCCTCACATTTCCCTATCCGGCCGGATAGTCCAGTGTGATGTCAGGGAGGATGTGGTCAGCCTTTTCCCTGACGGTTCAATGGTCGTGAGCCACGGGTGGGGGCGGCGCGGCGGGCCGCCGCAGGACATCGCGCAGCACGAAAACCGCGCCCGGCAGCATGGCGGCGACGATCAGCGGATAGGTGATCAGCGACACGGCCAGGCTGACCGGATTGGGCACGCCGGCGCGGCCGAAGAAATAGAAAAAGGTGTTCTCCTTGACGCCAAGG
>CAIQIC010000460.1 GCA_903871765.1 uncultured Lentisphaerota bacterium | reverse complement strand
CTGCAAACGCTGCCGGGCCCGCGGCTGGCGGAGGAAGTGCGCCTGGCCTGCCTGGCGCGCGACAGTGCGCCATGGAAGGCGGCCATCCCGCCTGAATTGTTCCTCAACGACGTGCTCCCCTATGCCTGCCTCGACGAGGCGCGCGATCCCTGGCGCAAGGACTTCCATGATCGTTTCGCCGCCCGCATCCGGGACTGCCGGACGCCGGGCGCCGCCGCGCTGAAACTCAACACCACGCTTTTCAAGGAACTCAACGTCCGCTATCACGCCACGAAGCGTCCGAAGCCCAACCAGAGCCCGGCGGAAAGCATCCGGGCCGGCTTTGCCTCCTGCACGGGTCTTTCCATCCTGCTGGTGGACGCCTGCCGCGCCGTGGGCATCCCGGCACGGATCGCGGGTATCCCGGCCTGGAAGGACGGCCAGGGTGACGCGCAGGGCCGGCACGGTGGCAACCACACCTGGGTGGAAGTATGGGACGGCCGCTGGCATCACCTGGGGGCCGCCGAGTCCACGGCGCTCGACCAGGCGTGGTTCACGGGCAAAGCCCGGGGGCCGGCAGTGGATCCATCTGATCCCTGGCACCGGATCTATGCCACCTCGTTCCGCCGGACGGACCTCCACTTTATTCTGCCGTGGGCGCCGGCGACTACCTGGATCCCGGCGGTGGATGTGACCGGCGCCTATCGGTGAGCGCGGCGGAGGACCGCCCGGCGCAGCAATTTGCATTTTGGGTTGATCGGAGCGATCTGTCCCCGGAGCGGAACGTGTAAACGTTCCGATAGAGCACCGGAACCGTTACCCTGCCCTGCTTCGCAGGGCAAGCCGGTTCCGCTCCAGGAGAAACCATAATGCGAACTGCTGGCCCGGCATTGCCATCGGCGGCGTTACGGCGTACTATTATCATACATCGAGCGCTTGGTCCGAAGCGCGGTCGGGCCAAAAAGCACGGGAGCAGCCATGTCGCAGAACGTTGATCGGCGCGAGTTTCTCAAGGGATCGTTGTTGGCCGCGGCCGGCAGCGCGCTGGCGCTCGGCGCCGCGACCGCAGCCCGGGCGGAAGGCCAGCCCGCGGAACCGGTCCGGATCGTCCCCCAGGGCGACGGCTGTCCCCTGGGCAAGATCGGCAAACTGCAGATCACCCGGCTGATCATGGGCAGCAACCTGATCACCTTTTACATTCACAGCCGGGACCTGGAGTTCGTCAACAATCTGGCCCGGCATTACAACACGGCGGAGAAAATCCTCGAGACGCTGGCCGTGGCGGAGAACCAGGGCATCAACACGATCATGACGCAGGCCGACGACAGCTACCTGGGCCTGCTGAAGAAGCACCGCCAGCGCGGCGGAAAACTGCAGTGGATCGTCTCGCCCCACCTGTCCGGCAAGGCCGCGGAGGATCAGACCACGATCCGCAAACTGGCGGACGAGGGGGTGGACGCGATGTACATCCACGGCGCGCAGGCCGACCCGTTCTGCTTCCATCGCAAGAAGGACGTGATCGTCCGCGCGCTGGAGTACATCAAGCAGAGCGACATGCCGGCCGGCGTGGGTGGGCACGACTTGAACGTGGTCAAGTACTGCGAGGAGAACAACGTCGGCGCCGACTTCTACGTCAAGACGTTCCACCATCACAACTACCCGACCGCGCCCAAGCCCGAACAGTTGAAGGGACCCTTGTCGGAAGTCCCGGGCTACTGGTGTAAGAATCCGGTCGAAACGGCCGAGGTCATGCGGGCTGTCACGAAACCCTGGATCGCGTTCAAGGTGATGGCCGCCGGGGCCATTCCGCCGGCCAGCGCGTTCAATTACGTTTTCAAACACGGCGCGGATTTCGTCCTCGCGGGCATGTTCGACTTCGAGATTGCCGAGGACGTGAAGCTCGCGCGCGCCGCCGTGGCCGCTGCTTCGCAGCGCGACCGTCCCTGGTGCGGCTGAGCCGCCGGCGCGTCGCACGGTCGCCGGGAGAGCTGCGCCAACCCGGCCAATGATAAATCGTAGACGCGACGTCTTGCCGCGTGATCCCTATCAGTCGCTTTTCGACAAGCCAGAGTGGAGATGGGCTTGGCTGTCGCCGTTGAGAATGTTGGCGCTGTCGTGGGCGCGCAGGCTGTTGTCGTAGCAGAGTGTTCTGGCGACCGCGGAAATGGTTTTGGTGTGGTGGGAAGGGCCGGCTGGGTTCATTGCGCGGCGATGTCGGCGGGGACGTCCAGGTCCACGTCGTAGTACAGCGCGGACAACGGTTGGCCGGTGACCGGCTCGCGATTGTCGGCCCGGACCTGGGCGTGGTACGAACCATTTTTCAACCCGGCGGTGGCGATGGTGTTGACCAGGGTTTGGCGTTTGCCATCTTTGGCGACCTTGACGGAGAGCCAGGCCGGGAGATCCTTGCGCACCCGCCACGCGGGCAGTTCGTCGGTGCCGACGGTCTTGACGATGAGCTGACCTGAGAGCGTCTGCGGTGTCGCACCGACGGCTTGGAAGGAGAGCAGGTAGGTGTTGGCGCTCAGGATGGGCGGGATCGGGAATTTGTCGGACTTGGAGAGGCGGAGCATGACCGATTCGTCGGCCGCGATGGTGAGAGATAGACCCTCGGTGAATGGCCCGGTGGTTTCGTGCGTCCAGAGGTTGCGCACGTACAGCGCGGCAGATTCGTCCAAGCCGATCTCGGTCCACGCCAGCCGCACCTGGGCAGGCGTCTTCCCTTGGTTGTAAACCACCACGGCCTGGCTGCCGTCGTACAGGCGTTTGCCGCCCCAGACACTGACGTCATTGGCCTCGCGCACCACGTGGCCCTGGATGCCCAGCGGATCCTGGTTGACGGCGATGGCTTCGAGGTTGGTCAGGACGGCGACGGTCGCCGGGGTCATGCTCCGCACATCGTTGCCGGCCATCAGCGGCGCGGCCATGTGGCACCAGAGGCTGAAAAACGTCCGGTTCCGCGCGTCGGACACCCCGGCCATGCCCACGATCATCATGTCGGGATCGTTCCAGTGGCCGGGGCCGGCGCTCGCATACAGCTTCTCGTTTTGCCAGGCATATTTGGTGACGTAGCCCCAGTTGGCGTGACCCGGCGCGCAGATGTCGCTGGTGGTGCGCCACAGGTGGCCGATGGGCGCCGCCCATTTCCATGGTTGGCCTTCACCCCAGGTGCAGAGGCTGTGGACGATGGGCCGGCCGGCGGCGAGTTGCGCCGCATGCAGCAACGTGTAGGCCTTGACGATGTCCATCCCTTCCGCGTTGCACCAGTCTATTTTGAGATAGTCGCACCGCCAGGCGGCGAAGGCGCGCATGTCCTCAAATTCATGGCCCTTGGTCCCCGGCATCGCCTTGCTGCACGTGCGGGTGCCGGCATCGGTATAGAGCGCATATTTGAGGCCGCGGCGATGAATGTAATCGCCCAACCCTCGCAACCCGCTCGGATACCGGCTCAGCACCGTCGTGAGCAGGCCGTTCGTTCCGCGCTCAAAACAAATGCCCTCATCCGGCCCGACGAAAGCATAGCCGGCATCGCGCAGGCCGGTGCTGACCACCGCGTCGGCGATTTCCTTGATCATCTGCTCGTTCTGCGGCGCCTCGCCGAACTGGTTCCACGGATACCAGCCCATGGGCGGCGTCAGCACCAGGCCGTCCGCGGTGGCATGGGTTTGGGCGGCGGGTTCCTGCGCGGGCAGGCGCGCCACGGCGGCCAGCAGGGCCACGATCAAGGCGGACAGGATTTTGTTCATCGCATGTATTCCTTTAAGCCAAGGCTTGGGCGTGTCCGTCGGGCGGCGTTGCTGACCTCCCGTCCCGGGTGCCGTACCTCGGCCGGCCGCCATGATTGCCTGTTGGCCGGGACTGTCAAGCCCGGCGACGCGGTCCCCGCGGGGCCCACACCCCAAGCGTGCCATACCGGGACCTAACATTATATGTTCCGGCCGGAACATGTAATGTTAGGTCCGGATGGGGAGGGGGGGAGATGTCCGGGCTGCGTTATGCGCCTAACGCTAGCGTCTCCGGCTTGGATAATGGGTTTGACAGGCCCGGCCGGCAGCGCAT
>CAIQIC010000459.1 GCA_903871765.1 uncultured Lentisphaerota bacterium | reverse complement strand
TTCATGGTTGCGCCGTGTGGGCGGACTGAATGGGCCAGGGTTGATCCACGACGAACTCCTGCCGGTCGTCGGCGCGCAGCGTGCCGCCATACAGTTCCGGGTCATGGGCAAACAGCAGCACGCCGTGTTCCGCGGCGAGCGCGGCCAGCCGGGCGCGCTTCCAGGCCCGCGTGTCCAGCGGATACAGGTCGTAGGCGAGCTGGTAGACCATCCGCAGGTGGTGGCGCGTCGGGCAGACGTCCGTGGCCAGCACCGCCTGGCGGGCGCGGGGCCCCGGCGCGCCGGCGGCATCCACCAGTTCCAGCCGCGGTCCTGCCAGCACGACGACGCAGTGGCCGCGCGTGTGGCCGCCGGAGCGCACGAGACGCAGGCCGGGCAGAATCTCCGGCCGCTCGTCGGTCACCAGGCACAGCCGGTCAGGGTTGTCGCGCAACGGCACGAGCACCGCCGGCGGATAGGCCTTGTAGAACAGCGGATCGCCGGACGTGGCGTCCTCCCACTCGAACCGGTGGACGTAATGTTGCGCCCGGGGGAAAGTCAGCGTCCGGCCGCCGCCCGGCGTCGGCCGGCTGACACCGCCCACGTGATCCCAGTGCAGGTGCGACAACACGACGAACGCGAGCTCCTCGGGCGCCACGCCGAGTTGCGTCAGGGACGCCAGCAGAGGCCAGCCGGGACCGAGGCCCAGTTGGGCGCGCTCCTTGTCCGTGAAAAATTCCGCCGGGCCGCAGCCGGTGTCCAGCAGGCCGCGGCGGCCGTCGTCGAGCGTCACCAGCCAGCTATGCGCGTGGTGCCGGATGCGGTTGTGCTCGTCCGGCGGCGTGGCCCGCTGCCACAACGCCCGGGGCACGAGGCCGTAGGTCGCGCCGCCGTCGGACCAGAACGTGGAGGCGATCAGCGGGGTTACGCGCATACGGCTTATCCATACCAGCAGACCGGGCGGAAGTCGAGCCGGAGCCACTCCCGATCCAGGGACCGACGCAGCATTATGCCTGTTTTCGGAGCGGAACCGGTCACGGTTCCGGCTGTTGCCGGGCTGCGGACGCCTGCCGTTGCGAAGGAAACTTTCACCGGAACGTTTACACGTTCCGCTCCGGAGAAGCGGCAGCCTCCAATCCATCCGTGTAATCAATGAGCTCCGTGGTAAAATGGTCGGGTGACAGCGCTGGAAACAAAACCGCGCGGCCGGCCGTTTCACGTGATGGTGAAGCCGATCGGACCGGCCTGCAATCTGGACTGCCGGTACTGCTTCTACCTGGAGAAGGCCAAGCTGTTTCCGGCGGGCGGGAGCCTGCGCATGGCCGACGACGTGCTGGAGAGCTTCATCCGGCAGTACGTGGCGGCGCAGCCGGACGCCCCGGAACTGCACTTTGCCTGGCAGGGGGGCGAGCCGACGCTGCTGGGCCTGGATTTTTTCCGCCGGGTCGTCGAGCTGCAGCGGCGCTATGCCGCGGGCCGGCCGGTCCTCAACGCGCTGCAGACCAACGCCACTCTGTTGGACGATGCCTGGTGCGCGTTTCTCGCCGAGCACCAATTTCTCTGCGGCGTGAGCCTCGACGGCCCGCGCGTCTTGAACGACGCCTATCGCGTCGCCCCCAACGGCGCTTCGGTTTTTGACGAAGTGATAAACGCCGTGGAGCGGCTGAAAAAGCACGGCGCGGCCTTCAACACGCTGACGGTGATCAACCGGCTGAATGCGCAGCAACCGCTGGAGGTCTACCGGTTTCTGAAAGAACTGGGCAGCGGTTTCCTCCAGTTCATCCCGCTGGTCGAGCGGCGGCCGGACGCCGGGGCGCAGGCGCTGGGGCTGACGCTGGCCCTGCCGCCGGGACCGGCGGCGGCGGACGGGCGCGCGGCGGTGACGGATTGGAGCGTGCGGCCGGAGGATTACGGGATCTTTTTGACGACCATCTTCGACGAGTGGGTGCGGCAGGATGTCGGCCGCATCCACGTGCAGCTCTTCGATGCGACCCTCGCGGCCTGGATGGGCCTGGACAGCGCGGTGTGCGTCTTCGCCCCGGAATGCGGCAACGCCCTGATCCTGGAACATAACGGCGATGTCTATGCCTGCGATCACTACGTTTATCCGGCCTACCGGCGGGGCAACCTGCGGGAAAAGTCGCTGACCGAGTTGGCCTGGTCGGAAGAGCAGCTCCAGTTCGGCCGGGACAAGGCCGCGCGCTTGCCGGCGGCTTGCCGCCACTGCAACTTTCTCTTCGCCTGCCAGGGCGAGTGCCCGAAGCACCGCTTTCTTAAAACGCCGGCCGGCGAGCCGGGCCTGAATTATCTCTGCGCCGGGCTGAAACATTTCTTCACCCACGTGACGCTGGACATGGATGTGATGGCCCAACTGCTCAACGCCGGCCGGCCCACCGAGCACATCATGGAGATGATTGCGCACGAGGAGGGCCGGTCCGGCGGTCCGCCGGCCAGCCGCAATGCACCCTGTCCCTGCGGCAGCGGCCGGAAGTTCAAGCACTGCTGCGGCGCCAAGTGACCTCAGGCCGGCGTCGCGGGCAGTTGTTTCCAAAGCCTCAGGCCGGGTATGCGGACAAAATGGCGATCGTTGCTGATCAGTGTGTCGTCATGCTGTAAGGCACAAGCAGCAATCAGCAGGTCGGTCAGCGGCAACACGTCGCCCCTGCGTTCCAGCGCCCAGCCCAGTTCCAGCGCACGCTGCCAGACGGCGGCATCCAGGGGCGCAACCGGAACCAGATCGAAAAACTCTTCCATTTCGGCGCGGAAGGCGGCCGCGATGATGCCGCGCAGCACTTCGAGGCGAATGATGGCGCAACAGCGCAACGCGCCGCTGCGCAGCAGGTGTGCCAGCGCTGCGCGCGGATCCTGCCGCTGCCGCAGCAGGGCGATATACACGGTGGAATCAACCAGCATCATTTGGGTCTCGGCCGCTCCCGCTCGCGCAGCGCCACCACGTCATAACGCGGATCGAGCACGTCCTTGAGTTGTTCCGGTGTCCACGCCCGCTCCATCACCTTATTCACACGCGCCTGCCGCTCGACCTCGGCCAGACTGTAGTCCACCGCCGCGCGGCGCGTCTTGAGGCCCGTCAAGGCCATCACGCTGCGCAGACGCTTCTCGTCAATTTCCAGGGTCGTTTTCATACGGGCTACAATAGGGCTTGCATCCCCATATGTCAATATGGGTTTTCCACAGCGGATGGCACGCAAAATCGCCGTTGACTCCCCGATTCTGTTCTGGCACCTTTTGCGCCCATGTAAGCGTAGCTGCCGGCCGGTCCCCGCGGGCGTGTGTCCGTACCGTCGGAAAAGCGATAAAAACGATTTCTGTTCAGATAGCGGTCAAGCTTAAGTCCAAGGAGGCGTGCGATGGTGAAGATGAGCAGGAGAGCAGTGCTGGGCGGGCTGGCCGTTGGTGGCGTCGCCTGGATGGTTCCGGGGGGCGTGCGTTCGGCCATGGCCGCGGGCGCCTCGAAGAAGGTGAAAAAAATGAAGAAAGAAGATTTCTACGAGGGCGGTAAATTCAGCAAGCCCAAGGCCTTTGAGGCCTACTATGACATGATGCGGCGTTTCAATTATCCCATTTATCCGGTCTTGAAGACGGATCAGTTCTGGACCACCGATTTCGCCCAGAACGACTTCCTCCATGTCGGGATGGCCGGGATCTTCTGGATCAACAATACGGACGCCGGCTATTTCGGGCACGAAATTTATCTCCTGCCCGGCCAGATGATTGTCGAACACGGGCACAACAAGGTGGCCGAAGGCCCGGCCAAGATGGAGTCCTGGCAGGTTCGTCACGGCATGATCTATACGTTTGGCGACGGCGAGCCCACGCCGGACCTGCCCGTGGCGCTGCCGGAATCCCAACTCAAGGCGAACGGCATCACCGTCAGGAATTGCAAGGTGCTCAAGGAGGGGGAGATTGGCACGCTGGGGCGTGTCGTCACGAAGCACTTCATGATCGCCGGGCCCGACGGCGCGATTGTGACCGAGTATGGCACACCGCATTATGGGACCGCCCTGGAGTTTACCAACAAGACGGTGGTGTTCTAAGGCCAACAGCCCTGAAAGGAGCTCAGCATGAAAGAACTGCATCATTTTGGAATCCCGACCAAGGTCCGGCAGGCCAAGGAAACCTATCTCGCCGGCGCCAAGGTGTTCGTCACCGACGTGGCCGACAGCCCCAACAAGATTGAATGGCTCCGTTTTGAAGCGGGCAGTCCCATGCCGGAACTGCTCCAGACCACCGCGCACATCGCCTACCAGGTGGATGATATGCCGGCGGCGCTGAAGGGGAAGCAGGTGCTGGTCGAACCGTTCCATCCGATGGACGGAGTGACGGTGGCCTTCATCGTCGAAGAGGGTGCGCCGATCGAGTTAATGCACGTGGCGAACTAGCAGGCCATTAACCAGGCAGAGGAGCTCCACATCATGGGAATGAAAAAGTTCATCAACAGTCCTGACCGTCTGACCAGCGAGCTGCTGGAAGGGTATTGCGGCGCCTTCCCGGACAAGGTCAAGTTGGTTTCGGGCAAGATCGTCATGCGCGCCCATCCGAAGGATGCGCAGAAGGTGGCCATCCTGACGCTGGGCGGCGCCGGTCACGAGCCGGCGCTGAGCGGCTTCGTCGGCGAGGGCCTGCTCGATGCATCCGTCGTGGGCGACATCTTCGCGGCGCCGGGCGCTCCGAAGGTCATCGAAGCCATGCGGCTGCTCAAGCGCGAGGCGGGGATCCTGTTTGTCGTGTTGAATCATGCCGGCGACGTCATGAGCGGCAACATGGCCATGGAAATGGCCCAGCAGGAAGGCCTCAAGGTCAAGATGATCCTGACCCACGAAGACATCGCGCCGGGCGCCACGGCCCCGAGCGAAGACCGTCGCGGTCTCGTGGGCTGCATCCCGCTGTACAAGGTGGCCGGTGCGGCCGCCGAGGCCGGCCGGTCGCTGGACGAAGTCTATGCCGTGGCGGAGAAGTTCAACAACAACATGGCGACACTCGCCGTGGCGTTGAAGCCCGCCACCCATCCCCAGTCCGGCCAGGAGATCTTCACGCTGGCCGACGACGAAATGGAAATCGGCATGGGCCAGCATGGCGAAGCCGGCACGGGCCGCTCCCCGATGCTGTCGGCCGACGAAACCGCGGTGAAAATGATCACGCAGTTGCTGCAGGCCGTCAAAGCCAGGAAGGGCGACAAGATCCACGTCATGATCAACGGCGCCGGCGCCACCACGATGATGGAGCTCTTCATCGTGTTCCGCCGCGTGAAGCAGTTCATTGAGGATCACGGCATGCGCACGGTGAACGCCCTCATTGGCGAATACCTGACTGTCCAGGAAATGGGCGGGTTCCAGATGTTTGTCGCCAAGGTGGATGACGAACTGATCCAGCTCCTCAACCGGCCCTCGAATGCGCCGTACTGGATCACGCGCTAACGACGCGGAGATGAAAATTCATGGCTGATCGTGTTGATTATGCGGGCTTGGTTCGAATCCTCAAAACGGTTGCGGAGCAGCTCAAGGCGCAGCGCGATCATCTATCGAAACTGGATTCAGCCACGGGTGATGGCGACCACGGCACCGCGGTGTCCAAGGTGGCTGACGCCATGAGCGCGACCATCGCCAAGGACGCCAGCCAGGACATCAAGACCCTCCTGAAGGACATGGGGTGGGCCATCCTGGCGACCGACGCCGGTTCGACGAGCCCGCTCTACGGGTCCCTGTTTCTGGGGATGAGCGCAGGCGTCACGGGAACGGCGCTGGATGTTCCCGCGTTCGTGGCGATGCTGGAATCCGGGGTGGCCAAGCTCCGCCAGAACACCAAGGCCGAAGTCGGTAACAAGACGATGATCGACACGCTGGTGCCGGCCCTGGCGGCCATCCGCGCCGCCGCCGCGGCCGGGCAGAACCTGGCCCAGGTACTCGCGGCTGGGGCGGAGGCGGCGGTGCAGGGTGCGGAAACGACGACGGCCTTGAAGGCCACGTTCGGTCGCGCCAAGAACCTCGGGGAGCGGGCGATGGGTCACATGGACCCCGGGGCCGCCTCCATGTCGCTGGTATTTGTGGGAATGAAGGAGGGATACGGAAATGGCTGAAGCAACCAGTAACCAGGAATCAAAAGACTACGGAATTGGAGTGCCGGTGGCGAACCCGGTGTACAAGCTCAAGGGTGCGAACAACTACGACTGGGGCATGAAGGACCGCCTGTCGCGCGTGTTCGATCCCAAGTCGGGCAAGACCGTCATGCTGGCGTTTGACCATGGGTACATCATGGGCCCGACGGCGGGGTTGGAACGCATCGATTTGACGATCATGCCGCTGCTGGAACATGCCAACTGTCTGATGTGCACGCGCGGCGTTCTCCGCGCCTGCGTACCGCCGACCTTTAACAAGGCCATCTCGCTGCGCTGTTCGGCGGGCTCGACGGTGCTGACCGAGCTCAACGACGAATGCATCGGCGTGGAAATTGAAGATGCCATCCGCCTGAACGCCTCGATGATGGCGGTGATGGTGGCGGTGGGCAGCGCGAAATTCGAAGCATTGACCATGCGGAACCTCTGCAAGATGATCGAGACCGGCAACCGCTACGGCATCCCCACCCTGGGCGTGACGGCGGTGGGCAAGGAATTGACCCGCGATGCCCGGTATCTCGGCCTGGCCACCCGCGTGCTGGCTGAAAACGGCGCCCAGGTGATCAAGACCTACTATTGCGAGGAGAACTTCGAGCAGGTGACGGCCGCCTGTCCGGTTCCGATCGTCATCGCCGGCGGCAAGAAGCTGCCGGAGTTGGAGGCCCTCCAGATGGCCTACCGGGCGATCGACCAGGGCGCGTTGGGAGTGGATATGGGCCGGAACATCTTCCAGGCCGAGCATCCAGTGGCGATGATCACGGCGGTCAAGGCCGTGGTTCTCGACGGGCTGAAGCCGGAAGCGGCCTTCAAATTATACAACGAGTTGAAAGCATCGAAAAAGGGGAAGGGGAAATAGACCATGCCATTCCGTAAATTCATTATCATTCCACTGTTCATCGCGTTCCAGGCGTTCCTGCTGATGGCCCTGACACCGTTCATTCCGCTGACCAGCAAGGCGGTGGGAGGACCCGGGCTGCTCACCTGGATTTCGTTCCAGGCGTGGGCGATGTACTTCCTGGGCGGCTGCAACCTCAAGATGGGGGCCAAGTCGGTGGTCGGTTATCTGGGCGGCATCATCGCCTCGGTCGCCATCTTCGAATTGGGCGCCGCCTTGAGCGGGTTAAACTGTCCGACGACACCGTGGGGTCTGTACCTGGCCGTGTTCATTGTCGTGATCTTCGTCATCAGCCTCCAAAAAGTACCCGGCCTTGATTTTATCCCGTCGTACTTCATCGGCGCCGGCGCGTACTTTGCGCTGATGACCTACCTGAAGAAGCCCGCGGACCTGTCGCAGTACGCCTGGTATGTCCAGGCGGCGATTCCGGAAATGGTGGCCTGCGTCGTGGGCTTGTGCTTTGGCTGGGTCACGGTCGCGTTCCAGACCTGGTACGAAGCCCGGGTCAAGACTGCGGCGGCTTAGTTGGACACTAAGCCGTTCAGCGGTCCGGCAGACTGAAGATGCGATGCAAGCAGCGCAGCATATCCTGGTTTTTAACTGCGGCAGTTCATCGCTGGGCTGCAAAATTTTTCAAGCCGGCGACGTCGTAGACCCCCGCCCGATTTTCTCGGCCAAGGCGCACCGGGTGGGCACCCAGGGGAGCGAACCGGCGTTCGTGCAGTACGAGGGGCCGGCCATCAGCCGGAAGATCGTCGGGCCGCTGCCCGACCATCGCGTGGCCGCGCGACAGATACTCGAACAGATCAAGCTGCACGGCGTGCCGGTGAACCTGATCGGGCATCGTTTCGTGCATGGCGGTGACCTTTTCCAGGCGGCGGTCATCATCGATCCGATCGTCATGCAAGCCCTGGAACAATGCGCGTCGCTGGCGCCCATTCATAATCCAGTTACGTTGTCGGTCATCCATGAATGCCAGGAAACGTTGCCCGCGCAACTCCAATTCGCCGCCTTCGACACGGCCTTTCACGCCTCGATACCCGACTATGCCTATACCTATCCCGTTCCCCCGCGCATATGCCAGCGCTTTCACTTCCGCAAATATGGTTTTCACGGCCTCTCGTATGCGTACATCGCCCGCGCGGCGCCGGCCGTGCTCGGCCTGGCTCCCGAGCACTTGCGTATGGTCGTCTGCCATCTGGGCACCGGCGGCTCCAGCGTCTGCGCCATGCGCAACGGACGATCCCTGGACAATTCCATGGGTTACTCGCCGCTGACCGGGCTGATGATGAGCACGCGGTGCGGCGACATTGACCCCATGCTGACGCTGTATCTGATGCTGACCTACGACGTGCGCCCAGCCGATCTGCTGGAGCTGTTGACGGAAAAAAGCGGACTCCTGGGTGTGGCCGGTTTCTCCAGCGACCTGCGCGACATTATCCGGAAGGTGGGCCTGCAGGAGCAGGAGCGGGCCGCGCTGGCCTTCCGCATGTATGTGCACCGGTTAAGGAAATATATTGGCAGTTACGTGGCCGCGCTGGGCGGCATGGACGCCCTGGTGTTCACGGACGACATCGGCGTGAGCAACTGGCTGGTGCGTGAAAAGGCGTGCCAGGGCCTGCAAGGGTTCGGCGTGCGTCTGGACCGGGAGGCCAACCGCCGGGCTGCCGGCGCGACCGCCGCGCTGATCAGCAGCAAGCATTCCCGCGTGAAAGTGCTGGCCATGCCCACCGCGGAGGAGTGGGTCGTGGCGGAAGAGGGGGCCCGGTTGACGCGCGGCCGGGGGCGGACATGAAAGTGCTTTTTGATCCAGCCCCGCCCTACCTGCGCTGCCGCGTGTTCGGCCACGGCGGCGCTGCCGCGCACCTCGTCAACCTGCAGGGGGACTGGGCGCAAACCGTCCTGCGCCAGTTCGATCCCGCGGCCGAGCTTGAGACCGTCGGCTACGTTCTGTACAACGGCGGCAACCGGATCAGGGCGGCGGTCAGCCGGCTTTCCCGGTCAGCGCTGCAAACCATCGGACGGTGCGTGCCGCTGCTGCCGGAACACAACAGCATGACGCTCCAGTTGGCCGCGTACGGGCTGCAGCACCGGCCGGCCGCCCGGCACCTGCTGCTCTGCGATACGGCCTTTTTCACGCGGCTATCGCCCGTGGTCCGGAACTATGCCTTGCCTTACGAAATGACCAGAACGGGCCTGGGGCGCTACGGCGCCTTCGGCTTGTGCCACGAATGGATCTGGCAACAAACCCGCGCGCAAACGTCCGCCGCGCTGCAGAAGGTGATCAGCATCTCCCTGGGCGACCACACCAGCCTGGCGGCGATCCATAACGGCCGCCCCCGGGAAACCACCACGGGACTGACCGCTTTGGAAGGCGTCATGTCGTCCGGCGGTTGCGGCGACATAGATCCCACGATCGTTTTCCTGCTCAAGACGGCCGGGCTCTCGTACTCGGACATCAACCGCATCCTCTGCAACGAGAGCGGCTTCGCCGGCCTGGCCGGCCGGCCCTGCACGCTGGGCGATATCGTCAGCGGACCCGCGCGCCCGGAGTTGGCGCTGGCGAAGCGCCTGCTGCACTATCAGATCGTCAAACAGATCGGCGCGATGCTGTCCGCGCTCGGCGGCGTGGATGCATTTTCCTTTGCAAGCGAAAAGCCGCAGGCTATGCTGCCGTTTGTTCTGGAAATCTGCCAGGCGTTGGCCTTTCTTGGCGTGCGCTGCCGCCCGGCTGCACGCCGCGGCCGCTGGCCCCGGGAACTGTCGGCGGCCGATTCGGCCGTGCGGGTTTTTGTGCACCGCTACGATCGGTGGGCCGTGATGCAAGCAGCGCTGGAGTCGTTTGGGAATATCGAACAGGAGCAGCCAACATGAATTCGCAAAAAACATTTCTCGCCGACGTGGGCATGAAGGATCTGCCGTTCCCCATCAAAGTGATGTCCCGGAGCGCGAGCGACGGGCAGGGGACCGTGGCGGGCATTTCGATATCGGCGCGCATCATGCGCGAGTTCGAGGCCCGTTGGATCGATACCTTTATTCAAATCGTCCATCAACACCGCGACCGGATCGGCACGGCCACCCTGAAGCAGAATATCCTGGACTATTTCAAAGCCTTGCAGGCGACGGTGATCACGTTGACCTTCGATTTTCCTTTCTTCTACGAGAAACTGACGCCGGTCGCGCGCGAGAAGTGCCTCGTCCGGTATTTGTGCTCCTATACGGTAAAGGCCAATTCACTGGCGGGCGCGCCCAAGGCGACCTTGAAGGTCAATATTCCGGCCTTGACGACCTATCCCGTTTCGGCGCCGGAAGCCCAGGGTGGCTTATTCAGCCAGTTGAGCATCATCACGCTGGAAGTTGAACCGCGGCAGGAAATCTTCCCCGAAGATCTGGTTGACCTGGTGGACCGCCATGCGCTGGCGCCCATCTATTCGTTTTTGACGGCGGAGGATCAGCGGTATCTCATTAACAAGGCGCATGCGGATAACAAGCCCAGCGTCGCGGTGCTGGGGGCCATCAAGGAAGAACTGGCGCGCAATGAGAACATCGCCTGGTACGCGGTCGCCAGCGCCAACTATGGCATGCTGCATTCCTACAGTACCGTGATCGGCACCGAGAAAAGCATGTGGATCCCGTTCAGCGGCTACGAGGCCGGTGAAATTTGATTTGAGCATGCCGATGATCCCCATCGCCGAATTCCAGCACATCGCGGCCACGCTGAAGCCCCGCCGCATGGTGATCGCCGGGGGCGACCGGGAGGACGACCTGGCGTTGTACCAACTGCTCCGCGCCAAGGCCTTTGTCTCGCAATGTATGCTGGTCGGCAGCGAAACCACCATGCAGGCTGCGGCCGCGCACCTCGGTATTACGCTGGATCCCGCCGACATCGTCGCCACCCAGTCGCAGGAAGAAACCGCGCTCAAGGTCATGGAAATGACCCGCAGCGGTCAGGCCGAGGTCATCCAGAAGGGCAACATCTCCACGCCCATCCTCAATCGCCAACTGGTGAAGATCCGGACGCGCGACACGATATCGCTGGTGACCGTCTTCCAGGCCGGCTGCATCCAGGACGGGCGCACCCTGGTGATGACCGATGCGGGGGTGTCCACGGTCCTCAATTTCAGCCGGATGACCGGCTTGATCAACAACGCCGCCGAAATCGCCCGCGGCGTGCTCCAGCTCGCCCATCCCCGGGTGGCCCTGCTGTCCGGCAACGAGAAAATCATCCCGAGCCTGCCGTCCACGGTGCTCGCCGACGAATTGACCAAGGCGCATTGGGAGGGCCTGACGGTGTACGGACCGCTGTCCTTCGACCTGGCCGTCGATCCGGAATCGGTGCGCACGAAGCTGACGAAACTGGCGCCGGGTTCCGCCCTGTATGAAGTGGCCGGCCGGGCCGACATCCTGGTCAATCCCGGGCTGGATGCCGCGAACATCTTCTACAAGATCCTGATGCGGATGGCGGCATGCCAACTCGCCTCCATGGCGTGCGTCACGGTGGGGCTCCCGGCGCCGTACATCCTTTCGTCCCGGTCCGATCCGGAGCAAAACAAGCTCGACTCCATTGCCCTGTCCTGTATGTATGCGGACTATCTGCAGCAGCAAGCAGCCGCGCAGGCCTCGCGAACAGTTGTCGCGCAAGCTGGCCCCGCTGCTGGTCTTCAAGGAGGCCCTTGACGTGGACGCCCTGGCCGCCGGCGCCTGGTCCGTCCTGCGGGACGAAGCAACGGCGTGGACGTACCGGCTTGCCCCCCCTAAAGGCAGCATCTCGATCGCACCATCAGCCCGCGCAAGAAATGCCTGCGTGGGGCGCCACGGCCGTTCCTTGAGGTAGACCGCCAATCTGTGCGGCCCGACCAGCAGCCGGCCGTTTTTTTGATGCATTCTGGCGGCAATGCGTTATCCTGCGCCCCGGCGAAGCAGGGCGGCTGCCAAGCGCACCGCAGCCGGTTGGATGATTGCTGTAGCCACGGCGCTCGGTCGCTGTGTGGGGCGGCAGGGTTGGCGGGCAGGCTCCAGGAGCAAGGGTCAGGTATGGCCGTTTATCCATTTCACACGCTCGAGAAAAAGTGGCAGCAGTACTGGGCCGACCGGCAGACGTTCCGGACGCCGGACGAACCCGTGCCGGGCAAGCCGAAGTACTACATCCTCGATATGTTCCCGTATCCCAGCGGCGCCGGCCTGCACGTGGGCCATCCCGAGGGCTACACCGCGACCGACATCTTGGCGCGCTACAAGCGCATGCGGGGCTTCAATGTGCTACACCCGATGGGCTGGGACGCCTTCGGCCTGCCGGCGGAGCAGTACGCGCTGGAAACCGGCACGCACCCGCGCGTGACCACGGAGCGCAACATCGCCCGCTTCCGCCAGCAGCTCCAGTCGCTGGGCTTTTCCTACGACTGGACGCGCGAGGTCGCCACGACCGACCCGAAATACTTCCGCTGGACGCAGTGGATCTTCCTCAAGCTCTATAACAGCTTTTATGATCCCGACTTGAACCGCGCCTTGCCCATGGCCTTGCTGGAGGATGCGCTCTCAGACCAACCACGGCGTCGGGAAGACTGGGCTGGCAGCGCTTACCTTGACGGCACCCATGCCGGTTATCTGCAAACACCACCTGAGCAGCGGATGGCGGCGCGCGCTGGTTTGTTGCGCCATATGCGGTTGGCCTACCAGGCCGAGGTGGCGGTGAACTGGTGCCCGGCGCTGGGCACGGTGCTGGCGAACGAGGAGGTCATTGACGGCAAGAGCGAGCGCGGCGGCCACCCCGTGATCCGCCGGCCCATGCGCCAGTGGATGCTGAAGATCACCGCCTACGCCGAGCGGTTGCTGGTGGACCTGGATACGCTTGACTGGCCGGACAGCATCAAGGAAATGCAGCGCAACTGGATCGGGAAATCCGAGGGCGCGGAGGTGGATTTTCCTGTAAGCCTTAAGCCTTCAGCCTTCAGCCCTCAGCCTTTGTCCATCCGCGTGTTCACCACACGGCCGGACACGCTGTTCGGCGCGACGTACATGGTGCTGTCGCCGGAGCATGCGTTGGTGGACCAGATCACCACGCCGGAGCAGCGCGCGGCGATCAAAGCCTATCAGGAAGCGGCCGCACGCAAGAGCGACCTCGAGCGCACGGAACTCCAGAAAACCAAGACCGGCTGCTTCACAGGCGCCTACGCGCTCAACCCGGTCAACGGCGAAAAGATCCCAATCTGGATCGCCGACTACGTGCTGGCCACCTACGGCACCGGCGCGATCATGGCCGTACCCGCGCACGACGAGCGGGACTTTGAGTTCGCCCGGACCTTCAACCTGCCGATTGTCGAGGTGATTGTGCCGGGGGGTAGCGCAGCCGTCCCGGCTGCCCTAGCCGGCGTCCCGTCGGCGTCGAAGGCGGCGGGCGGGACGTCCGCCGCGACACGCGGGACGCGTGTGCTTCCCTTCACCGGCGACGGCGTGAACGTCAACTCCGCCAACGCAGAAATCTCGATCAACGGCCTGCCGACGCCGGAGGCGAAACAGAAGATCACCGCGTGGCTGGCAGGCAAGGGCATCGGTCAGGCGAAGGTGAACTACAAGCTGCGCGACTGGCTGTTCAGCCGCCAGCGCTACTGGGGCGAGCCGTTCCCGGTCATCTTTGTGGACGGGCAGCCGCAGCCGCTGCCGGCGGACGCGCTGCCGCTGGAACTGCCGGAGGTGGCCACCTACACCCTCAGCGGCACCGGCGAAAGCCCGCTGGCGACGATCCCGGCCTGGCTCAACACGACCGATCCCGCCACGGGCCGGCCCGCCGTGCGCGAGTCGAACACGATGCCGCAGTGGGCCGGCTCGTGCTGGTACTACCTGCGCTTCATTGATGCGCACAACGACCGGGCACTGGTGGACCCGGCGAAGGAAAAGTACTGGATGCCGGTGGACCTCTACGTTGGCGGCGCGGAGCACGCCGTGCTCCATCTGCTCTATGCGCGCTTCTGGCACAAGGTGCTGTACGACGCCGGCGTGGTTTCCACGCAGGAACCGTTCCAGCGGCTGGTCAACCAGGGCATGATCCTCGGCGAAGTCGAGTACACCGCGTTCTATGACGAGTCCGGCGCGCCGGTCTCGGCCGAATTTGCCGGCGACGATCACCGTGACACGCGCACCATGGCCAAGCTGGTCGCCGAGCGTATCGAGGAGGAATTCGTCGAAAAGCAGGGCGACTTCTTCGTGCTCCGGGAGAACTCCGCGATCCGCGTGACCGCGCGCGCTTTCAAGATGTCGAAGAGCCGCGGCAACGTCATCAACCCCGACGATGTCGTCCGCGACTACGGCGCCGACACGCTCCGCCTCTACGAGATGTTCATGGGCCCGCTGGAGCAGGTCAAGCCGTGGAGTATGAAGGGCGTCGAGGGCGTCCACCGTTTTCTCAACCGCGTGTGGCGGTTGTTCGTGGACGACCGCGCCGACGCGCTGTTGCCGGAGCTGGTCGCCGTCGCGCCGACGCGCGACCAGTTGCGTTGGCTGCATCGGACGATTCAGGACGTCACCGCTGACCTCGACACCCTGCGCTTCAACACCGCGATTTCCACGATGATGGAATTCGTCAACGAGTGCCAGCGTTGGACCCAGCGGCCCCGGGCGGTGCTGGAAACCTTCGTCCTGCTGCTGAGCCCCTTTGCGCCGCACCTGGCCGAAGAACTGTGGCAGCGGCTGGGCCATGCCGGCACGCTGGCCTATGAGCCGTGGCCGGCCTGCGACGCCGCCTGCCTCGTGCAGGACACGATGGAAATCCCGGTGCAGGTCAACGGCAAGCTGCGCGGCAAGGTCACCGTCCCGACCGGCGCGGCGCAGGCCGAGATCGTCGCCGCGGCGCAGGCCGAGGCCGCCATCGCGCCGCACCTCGCCGGCAAAACCATCCGCAAACAGATCTTTGTCCCCGGCCGGCTGCTGAATCTGGTGGTCGGCTGATCAGCGGACAAAGCGGGCGAATTCTTTCTCCACCGTCTTGAAGTCGGCGAAGCCGTAGTGCTCCTTCAAGGCTTCCTCGGGGGTCATGCCCGTGGAGATGGCCGCGATGAACGCGGGGAAGTTTTCATGGGGTTTCTTGGTCATCAGGAAGCCGACGAAGTATTTGGAGGACTCGTAGAAGCGGTGCACGGCCTGGTCGTTGTCGGGATATTTTTCGGTGGCGAGCAGGGCACGCAGGTCCACCGGGTCGCGCAGCGCCCGGAAGACCGCGTGCGGATTGCGGGTGGTGCCGCGGAAGGCGGCGAAGGCGAATTCGCCGTAGTATTCGGCGACGCCTTCGTTCAGCCAGAGCGGCAGCCCGCCGCGAATAAAGCGGTTGATCACCAGGTGCGTCATTTCATGGGCCAGCACGTCGGCGCTCTTGGTCCGGTTTTCGGCCTGCTGGAGATACATGGACGGCCCCTGCACGAAGGAGTACGTCCAGGATTTGTGGTCGGGCTGGGCTTCCAGGAATTTCTTCCATTTATTCTCGGTGCGGAAAATGAACAGGTGGGACCGGCCCGGGATGCGGTCCTCCGCGCCCTGCAGGTCGTGGGCGATGTAGCTGTAAAAGAATTCGGCCATGTGGGCGACCTTGAGGGCAAACAGGTCCATTTCGTAGTGGATGACGAAGTGCTCGGTCTGGGCGTGTTTCCACTTGTTCCCGGCATCCTCGATCATCGCCCGATCCCGTGGCAGGCAGGCGGTGGTGTCGAGATCGTCGCCCTTGACCACCTTCCAGATGCTGGCATCGGTGAGCTTGGCGACCTGATTGGTGGTCGCGGGCGGCGCGGCACGGACCGCGCCGGCTGCGGCCAGCAGCAGCGGGAGTACGCCGGTGACGTAGCGCCGCCGCAGGCCCCGCCACCGGGGCGGCCCGCCGGCCCCCGGGCTGCTTCGTGGAATGCACATGCGCGCAAACCTTAGTCGGACCGCCAGGGCGTGTCAATCCGCTTGAAAAATGCGGTGGACGATCACGGCCGTGGGTGGTAGAAGAAAGCTTCAACGGGAGGCTCCGCGAAAACATGCCCTGCGCCCTGCCAGCCGAGGCCGCCGTCCTGGGGCGGCGGATCGTGAACAAGCTCTGCGGCGTATACGCCCTGCGCGCCATCGCCGGCTGGGGCTTTGCGGCCGGCGTGCTGTTGGGCGGCTGGCGTTGGCGGCTCGGCGGGGTGCCCGCGTGGGCCTGGGCCGGCGTGCTCGCGCCGCTGCTGGCCGCCGGCCTGGCCGCGGCGTGGCTGGCG
>CAIQIC010000458.1 GCA_903871765.1 uncultured Lentisphaerota bacterium | reverse complement strand
GTCGATACGGAGGGAAATCCGCTGGTGGCCTACCTACACTACGCAGGTGGGGACGCCGTGCAATTGGGTGTCTGGCATCAGGGCAGACGGATCGAATCACCACCCGTGATGATCGACTACCAGCGCGCCCACCGTTTGCTCATCGGTTTCAAACCGGCCCATGAACCGACCCTGGCGAATCTGGCTCCTCTCGGCCCTTATTTCGAAACCCGGTGGGCAAACTCACTTTGTTTCTATCTCGATGGCCAACGGGTGTTGGCCGCCGACAACATCATCCCCTCCCCCGATGCATCACAATGGTTCTGGGCTGGCAATCTCCTTGGCGCCTCCGCGGACTGCGCGGTCTCATACACTGGTTTCCTTGAGCGCTTGGCGGAGGATGACGCCATCCAGGCGGCATTCCCAACCCTGGCCGCCAACGGCGGCCCGTTGCGGCTGGCGGTAATGCTCCCCCTGGAACGAATCGGACGAAAGGAACCGCTTGTGACCACCGGCATCACCGGTGGCGGCGACTCCCTCTACATCGAGTACGCCGACGAACGGCACGTGCGGTTTGGCTTTGACCACTGGGGCGAAGGAGGCCCGCAGTCAGCACCCTTGGAACTCGCCTACGATCGGCCCCACACCCTCGTCATCTGGCTGGAAGCGCTCTCCCAGCCGCTACCGGGCGGTCGCGCTCCCGCAGAAGGCGATTTGTGGGTGGAAGTTGATGGCCGGCGCATCTGGACTGTGCACGCCAGGTTTCATCCCGTGCCTCCTTCCACTCTTAGCATTGGCGCCAATCTTATCGGCATCTCAAGCTGCGACCGGTTTTTCACCGGCGAGATACTGGAGGCAGAGCGATTGCCCTCGGAATCCAAGGGTGGCTGATTGCAGGACACGAACCGTGGAATCGGCGGACTTTCCACCCGGTTTTCCTGATGCGCGGACTCGCGGGCGAAAATAGTTGCCATGCTTTGGCATGGCTTGGTTGATTTTTCGCCCGGGCGGACCCTCCGATTGTTATTCGTCGCATTTTTCGCCCAGCGCGATGTCGTGGAGGACAACAAACATCATTAAACTGCGCCGCCCATGACTGTCTCCGCCATTCAAAAGCGATCCAGCCCCGCCCGGGCCGGAATCATGGCAGCGGTCGCAGCGACGGTCGTGCTGCTGGCTTACGCATGGACGGCCTATACCGTCAACCCGGTCATCGCCACGCGGGAACCGGGAGCATATTATGGGTTTTTGACCGACGCCTTTTTGTCCGGGCAGACTTACCTCAAGGCCAAACCTGATCCCCGGCTCACGATCCTCGCCGATCCCTACCTCGGCGCCCAAGGTGTCCCGCGCCTGCACGATGCCACCTATTTCAGGGGCCGGTACTATCTCTATTTCGGCGCCGCCCCGGTGTTTTTCTTGTATGGGCCGTGGCGTTTGCTCACCGGCACTTTTTTGACCGATGGGGCCGGCACCGCGATTTTTGCCATGGCCGGCTTTCTCGCCGGTTGCGCGTTGCTGTGGAATGTGTGGCGGCGTTGGTTCAACCATCTGTCCGTCGGATGGCTGGCGGGGGCCATTTTCGTTTGGGGATTCGGCAATTACACCT
>CAIQIC010000457.1 GCA_903871765.1 uncultured Lentisphaerota bacterium | reverse complement strand
TCGGTCAAGCGCGTGCCTTTTTCCGTGACCAGCAGGCGCTGGATGATGGTGCGCGGCTCTTTCATGAAGCCCTCCGCTGCGGCAGGGTGATCCGCTGCTGCAGTTGGGTCAGCGCGGCCTGGCTGACCACCAGGTGCGGGTACCGCAGCACCTGGTAGATGTTCACCCGGCGGGCCGCGGCCACCGCGACGCCGCTCAGGTTGCGGGCCGCCAACGCCAGGTTGCGCGACACCTCCGTCGTCACCAGCAGCGCGCCGCGCGTGACGTTCATTTTCTTCAGCGCCGCCGCCAGCAACTTGGTCTTGGGCACGGCCAGTTCCCATTGATCCACCACGATCACCGCCCCCGCGGTCAGTTTCTCGCTGAGGGCGCGGGCAAAGGCCAGTCGGGCCACGCGCTTGTTAAGCTTCTGGCTGTAATCGCGCGGCTGCGGGCCGAACACCACGCCGCCGCCGCGCCAGATGGGCGAGCGGATCGAACCCGCGCGGGCGCGGCCGGTGCCCTTCTGCTTGAAGGGTTTGATGCCGCCGCCGGACACCTCGCCGCGCTTCTTGGTCTTGGCCGTGCCGAGCCGCTGGTTGGCCAGATACGCCACCACCGCGTCGTGCACCGCCTGATCGCCGCGCCGCCGGACCAGCAGTTGCTCCGGAAACTCCACGTCCCCGGTCTTGTCGCCCAGAGCATTATACAGGGTTAGCTTGTTCATCACGACTTCGTCGCTTTCTTGAGCGCCTTGCGCACCAGGACCAGCCCGCCCGTCGGTCCCGGCACGGCGCCGCGGACCAGGAGCACGTTGTCCTCCACGCGCAACTGCACCACCTTCAGGTTCTGCAGGGTGGCCCGCACGTGGCCCATGTGGCCGCTCATGCGGCGATTCTTGAAGACGCGGGACGGCCAGGTGCGGTTGCCGATGGAGCCCGAGCGGCGGTGCATCATGTGCCCGTGGGCCGCCGGACCGCCGGCGAAGCCGTGGCGCTTGACGACGCCCTGGAACCCGCGCCCCTTGGTGGTGCCGATCACGTCCACATAGGCCACGCCCTGAAATATCGCCGCGGTGACCGTATCGCCAACCTTGACCGTCTCGCCGCTGTCCAACGCCACGTCCCGCAGGAAGCGCTGGCAGGGGATCCCGGCCTTGGCGCAGTGGCCGGCGCGCGGCTTGCCCGCGCGCGCGGCGCGCTGCTCGCCAAAGCCCAGTTGGACCCCGGCGTGGCCGTCCTTGTCCTGGGTCTTGACCTGCGCGACCACGCAGGGCCCAACCTGGAGGACGGTGACCGGAACGTGGACGCCGCCGTCAAACACCTGCGTCATGCCGATTTTTTTGCCCAGTAATGCCTGCATGCCCAACCTCAGATCTTGATCTGGATATCCACCCCGGCGGGCAGATTCAATTTTTTCAATTCATCCACGGTGCGCGCCGTGGGGTCAATGATGTCCAGCAACCGCTTGTGGGTGCGGATCTCAAACTGCTCCATGGCCTTCTTGTCCGCATGCGGGCTCCGGTTGACCGTGTAGCGCTCGATGCGGGTGGGCAGCGGGATGGGGCCCGCGACGCGCGCTCCCGTCCGCTTGGCCGTCTCCACGATCTCGGCGGAGGATTGATCCAGCGACCGATGATCGTAGGCCTTCAATCGTATGCGTATGCGTTGCCCGTTCATGTTTCCTTTACCGATTAATCAAACCCGCCTGCACAGCTTCCGGCACCGGCTCAAACCGGCACGGCTCCATCACGTAGCTCGACCGGCCCTTGGTCAGCGAACGCAGCATCGTCGTATAGCCAAAGAGCTCCGCCAGCGGCACCTCGGCGCTGACGATCTGGGCGGCCGCGCGCCGTTCGATGTCGCGGATCCGGCCGCGCCGGCTGTTGATGTCCCCCAGGACGTCGCCCACAAACTCCTCCGGCGTGATGATCTCGATCTTCATGATCGGCTCAAGCATCACCGGCCGGGCCGCCTGGGCCGCCGCGCGGAACGCCATCACCGCCGCCGAGCGGAACGCCACCTCCGTGGAATCCACGGGATGGCAGCCGCCGCCCACCACGCGGACCAGCACGTCCACCAGCGGATAGTTGCCCACCACACCGGTCAGCAGGCCGTCGGTGAGGCCCTGCTCGACCGCCGCCCGGAACTCCGTCGGGATCGCGTCGGCCGACACCTTGAACTCCACGCGATTGCCGGCGCCGCGCGCGGCCGGGGCGACCTCGAGCGTCACGCTGCCGTAATGCCCGCGACCCCCGATTTCGCGCGCGAACACATGCTCGCCGCGCGCCGCCGTCTGAATCGTTTCCTTGTACGCCACCATCGGCTTGCCGGCATTGGCGGCCACGTGAAACTCCCGCGCCAGGAGATCCTTCTTGATCTCCAGGTGCAGCTCGCCCATGCCGTTGATCAGCAACTGGCCGGTTTCGGGGTTGGTGGTGATCCGGAAGGTGGGATCCTCGCCCGCCAGCACCGCCAGCGCTTCGCGCAGCTTGTCGCGGTCGGCCTGGGAGCGCGGCTCGATGGCCATGGCCACCACCGGTTCCGGAAACTCGATGCGCTCCAGCACCACCGGCTTGTTTTCCTGGCACAGCGTGTCGCCGGTGGTGGCCAGCTTCAGGCCCACCAGCCCGCCGATCTCGCCCGCGTGCAGGGCCGTGATGTCCTCGCGGTGGTTGGCATGCAGCTCGACAATGCGGCCGACGCGCTCCCGCTTCTGGGTGCGCGGATTGTACACATTCTGGCCCTTGGTCAGGGTGCCCGCATACACGCGCACAAAAGCCAGCTTGCCGACGTAGGGGTCGTTGGCGATCTTGAACACCAGCGCGCTCAGGGGCTCGAAATCGCTCACGGCGCAGCGCACCGCCGCCCGGGTCTTCGGATGATGACCGACCACGGCGGGCACATCCACGGGCGCGGGCAGGTAATCCACCACGGCGTCCAGCAGCGGCTGGATCCCCTTGTTGCGCAACGCCGCGCCGCACAGCACCGGCACGAGCTGGCCGGCGATGGTCGCCCGGCGCAGGCCGGCCGTGAGCAGCGCCTCCGGCACCTCGGGATTGTGCAGATAGGCGGCCAGGACCTCTTCGTCCCGCTCCGCAATCTGCTCGATCATTTGCGCGCGCGCCTCCTCGGCCTGGGCCTTGAGGTCCGGCGGGATGTCGCCCGCCAGCACCACCGCGCCCCGGCTCGCCTCGTCGAAGCGCAACGCCCGCATCCGGATCAGGTCAATCACCCCGGCAAACTGGTCTTCGCGGCCGATCGGCCATTGCACCGGCACGGCTGGCGCATCCAGCTTTTCGCGCAACTGCCGCACCACGCCGAGGAAGTCCGCGCCCGGGCGATCGAGCTTGTTGACAAAGGCCAGGCACGGCACGTGGTATTTCTTGGCCTGCCGCCAGACCGTCTCGGACTGCGGCTGCACGCCGCCCACGCCGCAGAAGACGCCGACGACGCCGTCGAGCACCCGCAGGCTGCGTTCGACCTCGACCGTGAAGTCCACATGGCCCGGCGTGTCCAGCAGGTTGATCTGATGGTCACGCCAGAAACAGGTGGTCGCGGCGCTGGTGATCGTGATGCCGCGCTCCTGCTCCTGGACCATCCAGTCCATGGCCGTGTTGCCCTCGTGCACCTCGCCCATCTTGTAGATGCGGCCGGAGTAGAACAGGATGCGCTCGGAGACCGTGGTCTTGCCGGCGTCGATATGGGCCACGATGCCCATGTTGCGAACCAACGCCAGACCCCGGCGGCGCCCGGCTGCTTCGCGCTGCTGCGGGCCCTCCGTCGTCGGCTGTTGTCGGGGTTGATCCACCACGGTAACCATGATCGTCCTGTCGCTTACCACCGGTAATGGGCAAACGCCTTGTTGGCTTGCGCCATCTTGTGCGTGTCGTCGCGCTTCTTGATCGCATTGCCTTGGTTCTTGAAAGCATCCATCAGTTCCAGCGCGAGCGCCCGCCCCATCGGCACGCCCTTGCGGCCTTTGGCGTAGTCAATGATCCAGCGAAACGCGAGGCTCACCTGGCGGTCGCCGCTGACCTCCACCGGCACCTGGTAGGTCGCGCCGCCGACGCGGCGGCTCTTGACCTCGAGGTGCGGCTTGACGTTGTCCATCGCCTGCTGGAAGACCGGCAGGGGATCCTGCTGCGCCAGGCTCTTGAGCTGCTCCAGCGCGCCGTAGACGATGCGCTCGGCGGTGGACTTCTTGCCGCGCTCCATGATGCTGGTGATCAGCCTCGACACCAGTTCGCTGCTGAACCGCGTGTCCGGCGTGATCGCCCGCTTTTCCGCTCTGTGCCTTCTCGCCATATTCGCTCTTTCTCGCCCGGGAGTTTGCGCCGCCGGCGTTACGCTGTCTTCTGGGCCTTGGCGCCGTACTTGGAACGGCTGCGCCGGCGATTCTCCACGCCGAGGCAGTCCAGCGTGCCGCGGATGATGTGGTAGCGGACGCCCGGCAGATCCTTGACGCGGCCGCCGCGGATGAGCACCATGCTGTGCTCCTGGAGATTGTGCCCCACGCCGGGGATGTAGGCCGTGACCTCCTGCCCGTTGGTCAGGCGCACGCGGGCGATTTTGCGCAGCGCCGAATTCGGCTTCTTGGGCGTCATCGTCTTGACCAACAGGCACACGCCCCGGCGCTGCGGGCAATTCGTCAGCGCCGGCGACTTGCTCTTCGTGCGCGCCGGACGGCGGCCGTATTTCACCAGTTGATTGATCGTCGGCATACCATGTCTTCCTTTTCAGAACAGAAAGGTCAGTTTAGCAGAACTTCCTCCACATTACAACTCCTTACTCTCAGCCGGCTCCAGTTTGGCGCCGCCGTCCAGCAATTCGGCCACGGGCATCTCCTCGATGGAGATCGGCTCGGCCAGGGGCACCAGCTTGACGTTCCGGTACATGCCGAACCCCGTGCCGCCCGGAATGACATGGCCCATGATGACATTTTCCTTGAAGCCGCGGAGGTAATCCAGGCGGCCCATGGTCGCGGCATCGGCCAGCACGCGCGTGGTGTCCTGGAACGAGGCCGCGGAGATGAAGCTCTCGGTTTCCAGCGAGGCCTTGGTGATGCCCAGCAGCACCGGCGAAGCCTCCGCGGGCCGCTTGCCTTCCGCGATCGCCTTCTGGTTGACGTCCTGGAAGCTGTGCCGCTCGACCTGATCGCCCCACAGGAATTCCGTGTCGCCCGGATCGGTGATGCGCACCTTGCGCAGCATCTGGCGGACGATGATCTCGATGTGCTTGTCGTTGATCTCCACCCCTTGCAGGCGGTAGACCCCCTGCACCTCGTTGACCAGGTATTCCTGCAGTTCCTGGGGTCCGCACACCTCGAGGATTTCCTGCGGCACCACCGGCCCCTCGGTCAGCGGCTGGCCCTTTTTCACATGATCGCCCGGGAAGACCACGATGTGCTTGCCCATGGGGATCAGGTGCTCTTCCTGGTCGTTCGTGGCCGGATCCTTGACCAGCAGCCGGCGTTTGCCGCGGACGGTGCCGCCGAATTCCACCAGGCCCTCGATCTTTGCGATTTCCGCCGCATCCTTGGGCCGCCGCGCCTCCAGCAGCTCCGCCACCCGCGGCAGACCGCCGGTGATATCCTTGGTGCGGATGATCTTGCGCGGCGTCTTGGCGAGCATGGCGCCGGCCACCACCTCGAGACCCTCGCGCACCATGACGTGCGCGCCGGTCGGGATCGAATAGTTGCCGAGCACTTCGCGGTTCTCCGGATGCCGGAGCACGATCCGCGGATGGCGGTCCTCCTTGTGCTCGATCACCACGGTGCCTTCCATGCCGGTCGCCTCGTCCACTTCCTTGCGGTAGGTCACTTCCGGGATGAAGTCGTGGAATTCCACCACGCCGGCCTGCTCGGACAGGATCGGCACATTGTACGGATCCCACTTGATGAACACCTGGCCCTTCTTGACGGGCGTGGCGTCGGGCGTCGAAATCTGCGCGCCCAGCACAATGCTATAGTGCTCGAGTTCGCGGCCGCTCTTGTCGCGGATGCTGATGACGCCGTTCTTGTTGAGCGCGATATGGCTGCCGTCCTTGGCCTGCACCACGCGCAGGTCCTGGTAATGCACAACGCCATCGTGCTTGGCGATGATCTGGGGCTGCTTGAACACGCCGCTCGCCGTGCCGCCAATGTGGAACGTCCGCATGGTGAGCTGCGTGCCGGGCTCGCCGATGGACTGCGCGGCGATGATGCCCACGGCCTCGCCCAACGCCACGGGCCGCTGGGTGGTCAGGTTGCGCCCGTAGCACTTCACACAGACGCCGCGCCGGGACTCGCACGTCAGCACGCTGCGGATGCGCACGCCGGGCACTTCCGCGGCCACGATCCGCTGCGCGGCTTTCTCATCAATCTCCTGGCCGGCGGCGACCAGGATCTCCCGGTTGCGCGGATCAACGATGTCGTCCAGCACCGTGCGGCCCAGGATGCGGGTGCGCAGGGGCACCAGTTCGTCGTCGCCCTCGTAAATGGCCTTGACCAGGATGCCGTTGAGCGTCTTACAATCCTGCTCCACCACGATGACGTCCTGGGACACGTCCACCAGCTTGCGGGTCATGTAGCCGGAATCGGCGGTCTTGAGCGCCGTGTCGGCCAGCCCCTTGCGGGCGCCGTGCGAGCTGATGAAGTACTCCAGCACGGTCAGGCCCTCGCGGAAGTTGGAGATGATCGGCTGCTCGATGATTTCGCCGGACGGCTTGGCCATCAGGCCGCGCATGCCGGCCAGTTGCCGGATCTGCTGCCGGCTGCCGCGCGCGCCGGAGTCCACCATGATGAACAGCGGGTTCACATAATCGCGGCCTTCGTTGAATTCCATGGCGCTGAACATGGCCGTGGAAATCTTCTCCGTGGCGTGCGTCCAGATGTCCACGATCTTGTTGTACCGTTCGCCATCGGTGATGATGCCCTTCTGATACTGCGCCTGCACCTCGGCGATCTGCTTGTGCGCCAGCGCGATCTCCTTCTCCTTGTCCGCCGGAATGATCATGTCCTCCATCCCGATGGAAATCCCCGCCAGCGTGGCGTGTTCGAAGCCGATGACCTTCAGGAGTTCGAGCGCCTGGACGGTCTCCGCATGGCCGGCGAGCTGGTAGCACGACAGGATCAACTGCTCGAGCTGTTTCTTCGTGGCCGGCTTGTTGAAGAAGCCCAGGGCCTCGGGCCAGATCTCGTTGAAAAACACCCGGCCCACAGTGGTCTCGATGACCGCCTGCTGCCTGTCCCCGAAGCGCGTTTCCCGCTGATAATCCGGGTTGCGGAACCGGATACGGTCATGGATCCGGACCACGCCCTCATCGTACGCGGCGTGGATTTCGGTGGCGGTCGCCATGATGGGCAGATGCTCCCGCGGCTTATCCTCGGGCTTCCGCTGCAACTGGCTGAGGCGGTCGCGCTGCGAGGCGATGGTCAGGTAGTAACAGCCCAGCGTGATATCCTGCGTGGGCATGGTGACCGGCTTGCCGCTGGAGGGCGAGAAGATGTTGTTGGACGCCAGCATGAGCAGGCGCGATTCCATCTGCGCCTCGATCGACAGGGGCACGTGCACGGCCATCTGGTCGCCGTCGAAATCCGCGTTGTACGCCGTGCAGACCAGCGGATGAATGCGGATGGCTTCGCCCTCGATGAGGATGGGCTCAAACGACTGAATGCTGAGACGGTGCAGCGTCGGAGCGCGGTTCAGCATCACGGTGTGCCCGCGGGTCACCTCTTCCAGAATGTCCCACACCTCGTTCGCTTCCTTTTCGATCAACTTCTTGGCGCTGCGCACCGTGTGCGCCTTGCCCAGCTCCTTCAGCCGGCGGATGATGAACGGCTCGAAGAGGACCAGGGCCATCTTTTTCGGCAGCCCGCACTGATGCAACTGCAACTCGGGGCCCACGACAATGACCGAGCGGCCGGAATAATCCACCCGCTTGCCGAGCAGGTTCTGGCGGAAGCGGCCCTGCTTGCCCTTCAGCATGTCGCTGAGGGATTTGAGCGGCCGGTTGCCGGCGCCGGTCACCGCCCGACCGTGGCGGCCGTTGTCGAACAGCGCATCTACCGCTTCCTGCAGCATGCGTTTTTCGTTGCGGATGATCACATCCGGCGTCTTGAGCTGCAGCAGGTTCTTCAGCCGGTTGTTGCGGTTGATCACGCGGCGGTAGAGATCGTTCAAATCGGACGTCGCAAAGCGGCCGCCTTCCAGGGGCACCAGCGGGCGCAGATCGGGCGGAATCACCGGCAGGACCTCCAGGATCATCCATTCCGGCCGGGTGTGGTTGGCGTTGAACGCGCTCAGCAGCTTCATCCGCTTGGTCAGTTTCTTGCGGGTCTGGACGCTGCGCGTGTTTTCCAGGTCCACCTCGAGCTTGGCCAGTTCCGCGGCCAGGTCGAGCTTCTTCAGGAGGTCGCGGACGGCCTCCGCGCCCATCTTGGCGACAAAGTTGTCGCCGAATTTGTCCTGGGCCTCGCGGTATTCCATTTCGCTGAGAAGCTGCTTCTCGTGCATGGGCGTGTTGCCGGGATCGATCACGAGGTAATCCTCGTAGTACAGCACGCGCTCGAGCTCGCGGGCGCTCATGTCCAGCACCATGCCCAGGCGGCTCGGCGTGCACTTGAAAAACCAGATGTGCGACACCGGCACCGCCAATTCAATGTGGCCCATCCGCTCACGGCGCACCCGCGCAATGGTCACCTCCACGCCGCACCGGTCGCACAGCACGCCCTTGTGCTTGATGCGCTTGTACTTGCCGCAACTGCATTCCCAGTCCTTCGTCGGACCGAAAATGCGCTCGCAGAACAGGCCGCCTTTTTCCGGCTTGAAGGTCCGGTAGTTGATGGTCTCCGGATTCTTGACCTCACCTTTGCTCCAGGATCGGATGGTCTCGGGGGACGCCAGCGTGATGCAGGCGTAATCGAATCCGCTCTGGACTTCCGCCCCCAGCACAGACGCTGAATGGTTGTTGCTTTGCACCGGCCATCTCCTTCTGCCGCAGCGGCGCGACTGCCGCCGGCCTTGCGCTCTAGTCCGCAGTTTTCTGCAGGCGCACGTCCAGCGCCAGACTTTGAATTTCCTTCATCAGCACGTTGAACGATTCCGGCATGCCGGCTTCGAGCACGTTCTCGCCCTTGACGATGGACTCGTAAATCCGCGTGCGGCCCGCGACATCGTCGCTCTTGACCGTCAGCAGCTCCTGCAGCGCGTAGGCGGCGCCGTAGGCCTCCATCGCCCAGACTTCCATCTCGCCAAAACGCTGGCCGCCGTACTGCGCCTTGCCGCCCAGCGGTTGCTGCGTCACCAGGGAGTACGGGCCGACGGCCCGCGCGTGAATCTTGTCGCTCACGAGATGATGCAGCTTCATGATGTAAATCATGCCGACCACCACGCGCTGGTCGAACGGCTCGCCCGTGCGCCCGTCGCACAGGGCCGCCTTGCCATCCGCCTCAATGGGCAGGCCCGTTTCATCATGGGCCCGCTGCAGCAGAGCGTGGATCTTGTCCTCGCGAATGCCGTCGAACACCGGCGTGGCGACGTGCAGGCCCAGCGCCTGGCAGGCAATGCCCAGGTGCGTTTCCAGCACCTGGCCCACATTCATGCGCGAGGGCACGCCGAGCGGATTGAGCACGATGTCCATCGGCGTGCCGTCCGCCAGGAACGGCATGTCCGCATCGGCCACGATCCGCGCGATGACGCCCTTGTTGCCGTGCCGGCCGGCCATCTTGTCGCCGACGGACAGCTTGCGCTTGCTGGCGACGTAGACCTTGACCTGCTTGATGATGCCGGGGTCAACGTCATCGCCGCTCTCCAGACGGTCCATGGAGCGTTCCTGCTCCATCTGCAGCTCGGAAAACTTATGGCTGAACTCGCCGATGATGCCCTGAATTTTGATCTGGATCGGACTGGGGTCAATGACGATATGGTCGTTGGCGGCCGCCAGTTTGCGCAGCAGGGTCTTGGTGATCTTGCGGTTGGCGGGGATGATGACCTCCCCGGTCTCCATGTTGACCACGTCGAGGGGGATCTTTTCGCCCAGCAGGATGTTGCTCAACGCGTCGGTCAGCTCATCCGTGAGCACCTGCCGCTTCTCCTTGAATTCCTCCTGGACCTGCTTGACCTGCCGGCGCCGTTCGCTGGCGCTGAGCTTCGTGCGGGAGACATCCTTGCGCGCGGAGACTTTGACATCCATGACGATGCCGTACGTCCCGCTGGGCACCGTCAGCGAGGTATCCCGGACATCCGCGGCCTTTTCGCCGAAGATCGCCCGGAGCAGACGCTCTTCCGGCGCCAGCACCGTCTCGCTCATGGGCGTGATCTTGCCGACGAGAATGTCGCCCGGCTTGACCTCCGCGCCCACCCGCACCACGCCATCGTGGCCCAGGTTCTTCAGCGCCTCTTCGCCCACGTTGGGGATGTCGCGCGTGATCTCCTCGGGGCCCAGCTTGGTGTCCCGGGCGCCGCATTCGAACTCGTCAATGTGCAGGGAGGTGAAGACGTCCTCGCGCACGAGGCGCTCGCTGATCAGAATCGCGTCCTCGAAATTGTAGCCGCACCACGGCATAAAGGCCACCAGCACGTTGCGGCCCAGGGCCAGTTCGCCCTCGCTGGTGCACGGGCCGTCGGCCAGCACTTCACCCTTCCGGACGCGCTGCCCCACCCGCACCAGCGGTTTCTGATTGATGCAGGTGCCGGAGTTGGAGCGCATGAACTTGCGCAGCGCATAGTCCTGATAATCCTCGGCCGGCGCCTTCTTGGCCGGCAGTTCGCCATCCTTGGAGACGACAATCCGGCTGGCGGACACATAGGCCACCTTGCCGGCGTCTTCCGCCAGCACCATGCTGCGGGAATCGCGCGCCATGCGGCCTTCCACGCCGGTGGCGACCAGCGGCCGCTCGGACGCCAGCAGCGGCACCGCCTGCCGCTGCATGTTGGCGCCCATCAGCGCGCGGTTGGCATCGTCGTGCTCCAGGAAGGGGATCAGACCCGCCGCCACGCTGATCAACTGCTTGGGCGAAACATCCATGTAGTTCACGCGTTCCGGCGCCACCTCCAGGAAGTCGCCGCGGTAGCGCGCCAGCACGACCGGGGACGAGAAGCGACTCTTGCCGTCCAGCGCCGCGTTGGCCTGGGCGATGATGAAATTTTCCTCTTCGTCCGCCGTCAGGTAATCCACGTCGTTGAGGACCCGTCCGTTGTCAACCCGGCGGTAGGGCGTCTCGATGAAACCGAACGCGTTCACCCGCGCATACATGCTGAGGGAGGAAATCAAGCCGATGTTGGGGCCTTCCGGCGTCTCGATCGGGCAGATGCGGCCGTAATGGCTGGAATGGACGTCGCGGACCTCGAAGCCCGCGCGTTCGCGGCTCAGGCCGCCGGGGCCCAGCGCGCTCAACCGCCGCTTGTGGGTCAGCTCCGCCAGCGGGTTGGTCTGATCCATAAACTGGCTGAGCTGGCTCCGTCCGAAGAAATCGCGGATCACCGCGGCCAGCGCCTTGGGATTGATCAGCTTCTGCGGCGTGAGCTTTTCGATCTTGGTGTCGAAAATGGTCATGCGCTCCTTGACCAGGCGCTCCGTGCGCGCCAGGCCGATCCGGCACTGGTTTTCGAGCAGTTCGCCCACCGTCCGGATGCGCCGGCTGCCGAGATGGTCAATGTCGTCCACCGTGCCCTCGCCGCGGCGCAGGTTGATCAGGTACCGGATCGCGGCGACAATGTCGTCCTTGTCCAGCACCCGCGCTTCCTTGCCCTTGTCCAGGCCCAGCTTCTGCTGCATCTTGTAGCGGCCCACCCGGCCCAGGTCGTAGCGACGCGGGTCGAAGAACACCCGCTTGAGCATCTGGCGCGCGTTGGCCGTGGTCGCCGGATCGCCCGGCCGCAGCTTGTGGTAAATGTCCTTGAGGGCATCATCCATGTTGCGCGCGGGATCTTTTTTCACGCTCTTGAGGAACAGGCCCTCGTCCCAGCTCACGTTCACCACCTCGACCTGGTCGAAGCCCGAAGCCTTCATCTGCTTGAGCAGCTCCCGGGTCAGCGGATCGTACTTGCGGGCCAGAATCGTCTGCGACTCCGCATCAATGATGTCATCCTTGACCACGCGGTGCAGCAACTGCGCCTCGTCCAGCGTGTCCTTGAGCTGGACCCGCTCGAACGCGTAGAACAGCCCCAGCAGCTCCTCGTCCGTGCTGCAGCCGAGGGCGCGCAGGAAGGTCGTGGCCAGGAATTTCCGGCGCCGTTTCTTGCGGTCCAGGTAGATGTTCAGCAGATCGGTGGCGTCGAACTGCACCTCGATCCAGGACCCCCGGTCCGGGATGATGCGGAACGAGTGCAGGACGGAGCCGTTGGTGTGGATGGACTGCTCGAAGCAGATGCCGGGCGAACGGTGCAGTTGGCTGACGACCACGCGCTCCGCGCCGTTGATGACAAAGGTGCCCGATTCCGTCATCAGCGGAATCTCGCCCATGTACACTTCCTCTTCCCGCGTGTCCTTGGACTCGCGCAGACGGAACAGGACGTACAGCGGCGCCGTGTAGGAATGTCCCTCCCGGATGCACTCGATCGCCGGCATCTTCGGGTCCTGGATCTCGTACTTGACGAAATCCAGCGCGCACTGGCCGTCATAGCTCTCGATCGGGAAAACCTCCTTGAACACCGCCTGCAGGCCGATCAGCTTGCGCTTCCCGGCCGCGGTTTTCATCTGCAGGAAATCCCGGTACGAGTCCGTCTGGATCTCGATCAGATCCGGCAGCTCGATCACATCCGTCAGCTTGCCAAAGTTAAGTCGTTCCGCCATCATGCACCTACAGGCTAGAGTTCCGGACCAAGCCCACCGAACCGCGCTCCGCCGGCCGAGGTCGGGGCGCCCGCGTTGCCGCTGCGAACCGCACCTACTTGATTTCCACCTTGGCGCCGGCCGCTTCGAGTTGGGCCTTGATCTTGTCCGCCTCTTCCTTGGTGGCGTTTTCCTTGACCGGCTTCGGGGCCCCTTCCACCAGATCTTTGGCTTCCTTCAGGCCCAGGCTGGTGATCACGCGCACTTCCTTGATGACGGCGATCTTGTTGGCGCCGGCGCCGGTCAACATCACCGTGAATTCGGTCTTCTCCGCCGCGGCCGTGGCCGCCCCACCTGCCGCCGGAGCCGCCGCCATCGCCAGCGGGGCCGCCGCCGAAACGCCGAGCTTCGCTTCCAAGGCCTTCACGAGCCGGGACAACTCCAGGACGGTGATGCCCTGGATGTACTCGACAAACTCGGCCATTTTGCCTTCGACCTTGATTTCCGCCTTCTGCTCTGTTGCTTGCTCTGTCATGACTTCTCCTTCTGCTCCGTTTATTCCTCAGGCTCGGGGTTGTTCCTTTTCCTTCTTCTCCTGAACCGCTTTCAAGACGTAGACGATGCTGGCCAGCTTCTGGTTCAGCGCGCGCACCAGGCCGCTCATCGGCGCCGCCAGCGTGCCGACCAGCATGCCGTAGAGCTGTTCCCGCGACGGCAGGTCGGCGATCTGGGCCACCTGGTCCGCTGTCAGCAGCGCGCCCTGAAGCGCGCCCAGTTTGACGACCGGCATGTTCTTGTCCTTGATAAAATCGCGCAGCACCTTGGCGACACGCGCCAGGTCGCCGCGGCCGCTCACCAGCGCCGAGGGGCTCTTCAGGGCCGGTTCCAGCCCGTGCTGGCCAACCTCGCGCGCCGCGACGCGCAGCAGGCGGTTGGGCACCACATGCAATTCGGCCTCGACGGCGCGCAACTGGTTGCGCAACGCGGTCAACGCGCTGACATCCAACCCGCGGTAATCCGCCAGGATCAGGAAGGCTGCGTCCTGCATCCGTCCGCGCAGTTCGTCCACCATGGCCGTTTTTTCTGGTCTCATGCCGTCCTCCGGAGCGTCACGTTGCCGCCGTCTCCTTGATCTGGATGTGCAGGCCGGGGCTCATCGTCGAGGTCACGGTGGCCCGCTTGATGTACTGCCCCTTGGCCGCCGGCGGCCGCGCCGCCTGGATGGCGTGGATCACCGCCTTGCCGTTGTCCACCAGGGCCTCGGCGGTGAACGAGAGCTTGCCGAAGGGCACCATCGCATTGCCGTGGCGGTCCATGCGGAACTCCACGCGGCCCGCCTTGCAGAGCTTGACGGCCGCAGCCGTGTCTTCCGTCACCGTGCCCGTCTTCGGGTTCGGCATCAGCCCCCGCGGCCCCAGTACTTTGCCGAGCTTGCGGACTTCCTTCATCGTCTCCGCCGTCGCCACGGCCACGTCGAAATCCGTCCAGCCGCCCTGCACCTTGGCCACCAGGTCCTCGAACCCCACGTACTCCGCGCCGGCCGCCGTGGCCGCATCCGCCGCCGGCCCCGTCGCAAACACCAGCACGCGCACCTTCTTGCCCGTGCCATGCGGCAGGCTGACCGTGCCGCGGACGTTCTGGTCCGATTGGGTCGGGTCCACGCCGAGCCGGAAGGCGAGCTCGGCGGTCTCGTCGAACGTCGTCCGCTTGTGCCGCTGCAGAAATTCGACGGCCTCTTTCAGGTCGTACTGCTTTTCCACCGCCACCTGGGTCTTGACGGCCCGGTATTTTTTTCCAT
>CAIQIC010000456.1 GCA_903871765.1 uncultured Lentisphaerota bacterium | reverse complement strand
GCGCCATCCATGCCATCCGTCGTCGTTCCCGTACGCTCATGGTTATGTTCCCCATCTGGCCTCCTGGCGGTTTCGCCTGAGGCGCTTAATGGGGACATTCCTATCGAGTTACAAGGGGACATTTTCAAAGAGTCGCGACAGATGCCGTCATGAAGTTGTTGCCTGCCGCCGGGTGATTCGTTACAACGTGCGCATGAAAAACACACCCACCCCTGACGCCGCGCCCCCCCGGCCGGCCGCCGGAACCGGACTCGACCCGCGCCACTACCAGGATTGGCAGATCGCCCGCGCCGCCGAGCGCACCATCAAGCCCTTCGCCCGGCTCGGCGCGGAGCTGGGGCTGACGCCCGAGGAGCTCATCCCCATGGGACGGCATCTGGGCAAGGTGGATTATGCCCGCGCCATGGCGCGTTTGCGCGATCGGCCCCAGGGCCGCTATGTGGACGTCACCGCGATCACCCCCACCCCCTTGGGGGAAGGCAAGACCACGACCACCATCGGACTCGTGCAGGGCCTGGGTCGGCTCGGCCACCGCGTCGCGGGCGCCATCCGCCAGCCCAGCGCCGGACCCACCTTCAACATCAAGGGCTCGGCGGCCGGCGGCGGCCTGTCGCAGTGCATTCCCCTGACGCCGTTCTCCATCCGCCTGACCGGCGACATCGACAGCGTGACCAACGCGCACAACCTGGCCATGGTCGCGCTGACCGCGCGCCTGCAGCACGAAGCCAACTACGACGACGCCCGGCTGGCCCGGAGCAAGCTGCGCCGGCTCGACATTGATCCCCCGCGGATCACCTTCCGGTGGGCCATGGACTTTTGCGCCCAGGCCCTGCGCCAGATCACGATCGGCCGGGGCGGCAAGATGGACGGCTTCGAAATGGAGTCCGGCTTTCAGATCGCGGTCTCCAGCGAAGTCATGGCCATCCTGGCGGTGGCCAAGGACCTGAAGGATCTCCGCCGGCGGATCGCGAAGATCGTGGTGGCCTGCGACCGCCGCGGACGCGAGATCACCACGGCCGATCTCGAGGTGGACGGCGCGATGACGGCCTGGCTGACGGAGGCCATCAATCCCAACCTGCTGCAGACGATCGAGGGCCAGCCGGTGTTCGTGCACGCGGGACCGTTCGCCAACATCGCCATCGGACAGAGCTCGATCGTGGCCGACAACCTGGGGCTCCGGTTGAACGATTACGTGGTCACAGAAAGCGGCTTTGGGGCCGACATCGGGTTCGAAAAATTCTGGAACCTCAAATGCCGCTTTGCGGGCCTGCGTCCGAGCGCCGTGGTGATCGTCGCGACCATCCGGGCGCTCAAGATGCACGGCGGCGGACCCGCGGTCAAGCCGGGGGCGCCGCTGGACGAGACCTACCGGCAAGAGCACCTCGAACTGGTGGAAAAGGGCTGCTGCAACCTGATCGCCCACATCGAAACGGTCAAGAAGAGCGGCGTGCGGCCGGTGGTATGCATCAACAGCTTCCACACCGACACGCCGGCGGAAATCGAGCTGGTGCGCAGGCTGGCGACGCAGAGCGGCGCATACTGCGCCCTGTCCGAGCACTGGCTCAAGGGGGGCGAGGGCGCCCGCGAGCTGGCCGAAGCCGTCGTCGCGGCCTGCAACGAAAAGAATGACTTCCGCTTCCTGTACGAACTGGACCTGCCGCTGCGCCAGCGCATCGAACTGATTGCGAAAGAAGTGTATGGGGCCGACGGCGTGGAGTACACGCCCGAGGCGCTGGAGAAGGCCAAGAACTTCGAGGCCGATCCGGCGAGCCGGGAACTCGGCACCTGCATGGTCAAGACGCACCTGAGCCTGTCGCACGATCCCGACCTGAAGGGGCGCCCGCGCGGCTGGAAGCTGCCCATCCGGGATGTGCTGGTCTACCGGGGCGCCGGCTTCCTGGTGCCGGTGACCGGCGCCATCAAGCTGATGCCGGGGACCGGTTCCGATCCCGCCTTCCGGCGCGTGGACGTGGACGTGGAAACGGGCGAAGTCACGGGCCTGTTCTGAGGAGTGAACACAGGCAAACTGCACACAGGTATACTGGGCGCAGGTCCAGGCGGGGTAGTGTCCAGATTATTTCGCACATTGGGTAGGCCGTTCTCATCGGTAGCTGGCAGTTGATCTGTTTGTTTGGCCCCAGGGGTACCCCTTGGGCCAAAAAGTTTACGCCGCCTGGTCCTCCATGGGCGG
>CAIQIC010000455.1 GCA_903871765.1 uncultured Lentisphaerota bacterium | reverse complement strand
CGTCGCGCTCTTGTTCCGGCGCGCCGAACAGGTCGGGATTTAACGCCTTCACCGCGGGGCTGGCGGAGATGTCGGATAGGGGTATTTTCTGCATGGTGGCCTTTCGCGTTGCACTACATAATTAAGTTCTGTTTTAAGGGGTATGGCTATCCGCTATGTCACCAGGCGATTTATATGCTCAAAACGCCTCCTAGGGGCATCCTTGCGCGTTTTTTGGCCTTCCGCCTCGCAGTTAGGCATATCGGACATATCGTTTTTCGGGCTGTCAACTTCTCTCCGCAGTCGGGGCACACGCGACCTTCGTCAATTCCAAGGTTGTGCTTCCGCCTGTATTCCGCAACGGCAGAACGCCAGTCGGTAGCGTGCTGGGGGTCTTCCGCGATGTCGGCCAGAGGCATGACGCAATCCTCAAAATACTGGCAACGTTTGTCGGCAACGACGAGGCACTTGCTGCGTGGCGTGAAACCGCGGTGGCGCAAGGTGTCGTCAAACTTTGCTCCTATGCACGATCCATCCGGCAGGTGATTGGCGCATTCTGCCGTTATAAATCCCATGACGCTTCCGCTCATGTCGGCCTCCCGGTGATCGGGTCAACCGCTGGCCCCTCGCCCTGCTCGCGGTGCATCTTCGCGTGCCCGTCGTCGGCCACGGCCTGCAAGGTGCGCTCGCCAACAGCGGCTTGGACGCCATGCCGGGCAGGCGTCAATCTAAAGTTCTGCGTCAGTATCGTTCGCGGGCACAGTTTGCCGTCGCTTGGAAAGTCAACAGTATCGGCATCCCACATCTTCGCGCATGGCCGATGCCACCAATAGCCGCGTGACGCGATTGCTGACGGACCAGGAGCCTTTGCCCGTTTTCCGCAGGACTCGCACCGCAGAACAACAGAATGGAGGCGACGGCATACCCGCCGCCTCGGTGAGGTCTTGCGCTTATTCATGCCACGCCTCATTCTGAGCGTTGGCCCTACGGTTCCACCGCTCGGCTGCCTCCGCGTAACTGTTCGGGCTGCCGATCATCGCCCCGCATCTCCGCGTGCGGCAGATCACAGCAAACCAGGGGTCATCGCCAGTGTGGTCCTCCTGTCGCAGATTCTCTGTCAGCCCGCAGAATGGACAGGCCAACAATGTGCTCGAGGGTACGAGTGCCCCGCCCGGCTCTTGTTCCGTTGTCATAGTTTTCCTTCCTTCTCCTGGTCAGATTATTTCTCTCCCGTCAGCTCCGCGTACTGGTCGCGTAACTTTTCCTTGCCCTGCCGCATGAGCATCCAGGGTTCCGCGCTGGTCAAGGTCCACTCGCCGGCCAGGTCGAACGTCGGCCAGTTGCCGGACTTCAGGCAGCGGGCGTATTTCTCCAAAGCGTGTTCGTAGTGATCCCGGCCCAGTGTGATAAACTCGGCGTCCAGCAAGCGCCGCCCGACTTCAAACGGCGTTTCATTTTCAACGACGATATGCCGAAACTCTGAACGCTGGTCATCGGGATTTGCCGCGTTCCACAGGTCCAGATAAAACGCGGCTTGAACGTGCATCCCGCGACTGAACACTTGGCGCGCCCAGCCGCCGGCTGAACCGTCTGCGGCTGTTTTCACGTCGGCAAGGCATGGCCCACCGGCGGGCACAACGTCAATCAGACCAGCCACCGGGACGATGACGCCATTCTCCGCCATGAAGTCGGCCGTTATCAAAACCTGGCACTGCGCCCCGGTAAGCAGCGCGAAGATGTCGGGGTCAGCCTTCAACACTTCTACCGCCCGTTGTGCATCGCCCATTTCCGCGGTCTTGACGTGATCCTTGCCCTCGTGCTGTTCGCGCCACGCTTTGCAGATGTTGGCCGCAAACGTCCACGGCTTTTCAGCTCCGGTCTTTTCATCGTGATAGGTTTCCGGTATCACGGCGTAGCGTGCGGCAAATTGTTCAGGAGTCAACAGGATGCAGTCCAGCAACGCGCCGAAACGGGTAGCATCGGTGTCCTCCTGCTCCGGGCCGAAACGCCATTTGTGAGAATTTGAACTTATTATTTTCAAATCCGATTGGCTGATGCTGAGCTTGGCGTCGCCACGGGGCAAGCCGCCGTTGGGGTAGCGATCCCGCGTCATGTTGCTGCCGACGATCCGGGCGTTTGTGAATTTGCTCATGGCAATTCCTTCACCTTGGCCCATATCGCTACCCAGCCGTCAACGTCCTTGGCGCTCGGCAACGTGAAGTATTCTCCAACCATGCTCTTTTCAACCAGCCACGCCTTCAGCGCCTTTTCGTTTTCGGCCGGGTCAAGCTGTTTCTGCAATCCGCTGCGCTTCCATACGGCCGTCATGGGGTGATCCTGCTTTGCCGGCGGCTTATCGGATGGCTTCGTCTCCACCGCGCTGCCGCTGCACCAGGCGGCGAGCTTGGCTCCGTTGGCAACCGTGATGGGCGCGTTGACCGGGAAGCAATCACGTAATGCCGGGTGACTGCACTTGGTCAGCAGGATGGTGTGGTTTTGCAGGATTTCAAAATGGCATGTGGCCTCGAAAATGAAATCTTCCGCTTGAATGGGGGAAGTTTTCTCGTCCTTTACGATGACGGTTTTCCCGTTTTCCTTCACCTGCCGGCTTTTGTACTTGGCCCGCAGGCAGACGATGAACGGTATTTTCGTTTGCAGCAGGCGCAGCAGGAATTTTGCGTGCTCAAACTTTGGCACGCGCCAGCAATGCAACCCGGTCTTGCCACTGCGATGCTCGATCTCCGCCGCCATGTCCAAGACTCCCGCCGCTCCTTCCCATTCGTGACTTCCGCTGTCAATGATTCCGACCGCCGCCCCGGATGCTTCTATGGCGTCAACAGCCTCGACATACCGCGCAGGAGAGAATGGCGCGCACAGGTCGAAGGTTTCAAACCCGCCCGGTATCACGTCGGCATACAGGCTGGCCCGGCGCGATTCAGAATCAGCAACTACGATCTTGCCGTCTGGGCCAGCCAGGCCGCGCGCCAGCAGCAGCGCGGACATTGTTTTCCCGCAACCGCTTTCCGAATAGGCGACGATGAGCGGCTTGATGCCGGCCCGCGTAGCCTTTTTTATTTCAAACGTCATTGTGGCGCGTCCTTTCTTGGCTCTACGTCGCCGCCCTGCTCGCGGTGCATCTTCGCGTGCCCGTCGTCGGCCACGGCCTGCAAGGTGCGCTCGGCCCCAGCGCCAACAGCGGCTTGGACGCCATGCCGGGCAGGCGTCAATCCAGTGTTGGCCTTACGGTTCCACCGCTCGGCTGCCTCCGCGTAACTGTTCGGGCTGCCGATCATCGCCCCGCATCTCCGCGTGCGGCAGATCACAGCAAACCAGGGGTCATCGCCAGTGTGGTCCTCCTGTCGCAGATT
>CAIQIC010000454.1 GCA_903871765.1 uncultured Lentisphaerota bacterium | reverse complement strand
TCATCCTCAACGTGCGGGGCCAGGGCTTGATGGTCGCCCTCGTGTGCGACCGGCCCTGCAAGGAGCTGGAAAACCTGCTCCGGCAGCATGGCCTGCTCGCGCTGACCACCAATAACTTCATCATACGTTTTCTGCCGCCGCTGAACGTCAAGGCCCCGCTGGTCCGCAAGGCGGCGCGCATCGTGGACGCCGCCTGCGCCGCCTGGCAGGCCAAGCTGTCCGCGCCGCCGCCGGCGGGTTGAGCGCGCCGGAAGACGGAGCCATTCGGCAGAACATGCGCAAACTGGGCCGATCATTTTATTGCCGCGACGCCGTCACGGTCGCCCAGGCCCTGCTCGGGCAATACTTGGTGCACGTGACGCGCGGCGTGGCGCGCGGCGGCCGGATTGTGGAGGTCGAGGCCTACCTGGGGCCGCAGGATCGCGCCTCGCATTCCTCGCGCGGGCTGACGCCCCGCACGCGCGTCATGTTCGGCCCGCCGGGCCATGCCTATGTGTACCTGGTCTACGGCGTGCATCACTGCCTGAACGTGGTCACCGGCCGCGCCGGCCAGGGGGCCGCCGTCCTGTTGCGCGCGGTCGAACCGGTGCGGAACGTGACCGGACGGACCCAGGGCCCCGGTCTGCTGTGCCGGGCGCTGCGGGTGGACCTGCGCCACAACGCGCACGACCTGACCGGCGACGAGCTGTATATCGCCGCCCCGGCCCGGGCGCCGGCCGTGGCGATTGTCCGGCGGCCGCGGGTGGGGGTGGACTACGCCGGCGCCTGGGCCCGGCGGCGCCTGCGCTTCTACCTCCACGGCAATCCGTTCGTTTCGCGGCCCTAGCGAAGGCAGCCAATCGGCAGAACAACGGAGAGCTCCGGATTGCACGGATCACGGGGAAGAAGCGGGGCTTAAGGGCAACGGTGGCTGACCTGGTAGAATTCCGGGGAGAATGCCTCCTTTTCCATTTCAAATTTAAAATCTCTCAGCAATGTGGTAATAGGCATGCGATGCGTCTTATGACCAACGGTCCATGGATCGCGTGCTGCCTGGCGCTGCTGGCCACGGGCTGGTCGGCGCGCGCAGCAGCGCCGGCAGCCGCCACAGGGCACGCGGCCCTGGCCGCGGACGGGCGCTCGTTCACCGTGACCGGGCCGGGGCTTAGCGGAGTCCAAGGACGCTTTGGGGCCGCTCTGGCTGTGGAAGGTAAAATACTCGTGTTGTCATCGGCCGGCGGCACGGTGGCGGCCCCCGCCGCGCACGTGACCGAGACGACGCCCTACGGTCAGGCCGAGGTGACGGAGACGACGATCCGTTTCGATGCCGCCCAACCAGCACTCCCGACCACGCTGCGGGTGTCGGGATACGGTGAACGTCAGGCCCCGGACACGTCCGGCTCCTCTGCGCTGCGCCGTGGCGCGCCCGAGGGCCGGGCGCCCCGGAATGGCGTTGTGCATGTTGACCTGCTGTTGCGTCTCGGCCGGGTGCCGGGCGTGCCGGGGGTGCTGGCGCAGGCCGGGGTCCGCAACGCCGGATCGGAGCCGGTCAGACTTGTCTCGGTGACGCCGGTGGCGCTGGAAGGCCGCGTGGATGTGGGAAGCGGCGGAGTGGCTGGTCACGGCGTTGGATCAGAGTGTGAACGAGGTATCCCCGGTGGTTGCGCTGAGCGAGATCAGCAAGCCGCTGAACGTCCGCGAGTACGGTGGCCTGTACAGGCGGGACGGCGCCGGTTTTCTTTTCGGGCCGGTGGGGACACCGACCGCTTATGTGGACGCGCGCATTGCGCATGGCGGCGGAGGCCAGGTATCGTTCGCGATCACGGCGGACATGAGCGGCGTGCGCGTGGATCCCGGCGCGACGCGCTGGGGTCAGCAGGTGGTGCTGTTGCTGGAGCCGCCGCAGCCGGCGCTGGCGCGCTGGGCGGCCGGGGTGGGGCAAACGCACGGGGCGCGCATGGACCAGGGCGCGTTGTCGGGCTGGAACAGTTGGTATTTCCATGGCCTGAACGTCACGGGCACGGAAGTGGAGTTTGTCGTGCCGGTGTCAGCGGTCTTCAGGAGGGGTGGCCATGAAACTTGATGCCCAACCGGCCCGGACGCGGGTGGCGCTGGTGGAGGACGACGCGTCGCTGCGGAAATTGATCAAAGGGTGGCTGAAGGCCGCGCCGGATCTGGAACTGGTGGGCGAGTTTGCCGGCGCCGAGCGCGCGATTCAGGAATTGCCCCGCTCCGCGGTGGACGTGGTGCTGGTGGACATCAACCTGCCGGGGCTGAACGGGATCGAATGCGTGCGTGCGCTCAAACCGGGCATGGCGTCGACGCAGTTCATGATGGTGACGGTGTACAGCGACGCCGAACTCATTTTCGAAGCCCTGCGCGCGGGGGCAACCGGCTACCTCCTGAAACGGTCCACCCGGTCCGAACTGCTGGCGGCCATTGCCGACATCGTGCGGGGCGGCTCGCCGATGAGCAGCAGCATTGCGCGGCTGGTGGCCATGTCCTTCCAGCAGCCTCCCGCCGTGGCCCGCGCGATGGACAACCTCGCGCCGCGCGAGCAAAAGGTGTTGGAGTTGTTCGCACGCGGGTTTGCCCACAAGGAAATCGGGGAAGCCCTGGACATCGGCATTCCGACGGTGGGCACCTACATCCGGCGCATCTACGACAAGCTGCACGTCC
>CAIQIC010000453.1 GCA_903871765.1 uncultured Lentisphaerota bacterium | reverse complement strand
TCAAGGATTACTTCTCCCAGCACTATGAAGCTTTCGACGGCACCGCCGACCTGTACACTTTCTTCATGGAACGCGGCGTCCGCCTACTCCGGGAAGGTGGGCGTTTTGGGATTATCGTCTCAAGCAGTTTCCTTCGCACCACCTACGCAGAACCCCTTCGCCGCACATTGAAGAAGTACGCGGCGGTTTTCGGGATCATGGATTTCGGCGGCCTTCCGGTCTTTGCCAGCGCAAAAGACACCTACGTTTGCATTCCGTTGCTCGCGAAGGCCAAGCAACCGCCCCGTGTGGATATCACGCGCATTCCCTCCCTGGATATCCGCGATCTGACCGAATACGCCGCCGCAAACCGTTTCACCATTCCGCACGAGCGCCTTTCGGCTCAAGTGTGGGCTCTCAAGTCCGACCAGGAGGCGACGGTGTTTGAGAAGATCATGAAGGCCGGCAAACCACTGGGCGAGTATGTCCAGAAACGCATGTTCTACGGGATCAAGACCGGTCTCAACGAGGCATTTGAAATTGACGGGCGGCAGAGGGCTGAGATCGTGGGTGCCTGTCCTTCAAGCGAAAGCCTCATCAAACCGTTTCTGGGCGGACAGAACATCCGCCGGTACGAGATAGAAGACGAAGGCCGTCACCTTATCGTCATACCGTCCGGTTGGACGACACAGGCGATGAACGCGGCGCAGGGAACCGTCAAGATTTCCGAGCGCGAGGCATGGGACTGGCTCCGCAAGGCGCATCCAGGGATAGCCGCCCATCTTGAAGGCTATGCCGACGCCTGCCGGAAGCGTCAGGACCAGGGCGCCTTCTGGTGGGAACTGCGTTCGTGCGACTACTATGATTCCCTCGACCGCCCGAAGATCATTTTCCCGGACATCTGCAAGGAACCCCGATTCTTCCTCGACCGTTCAGGCATCTACCTGGCGAATACGGCGTACTGTCTAGGCGTGGACGATCCTTACCTCCTCGGCATCCTAAACAGCCGCCTATTCTGGTTTGCCATCAGCAATATCAGCATTCCATTCGGCATTCGCGCGGGAAAGTACCGATACCGGTTGATCTATCAGTACATGGAGAAAGTGCCCATTCGGGCGATTGACGCCGGCAACAACGAAGACGGCCTCCGCCGTGATCGGATGACCGAACTTGTGGGCCGAATGCTTGCCTTGCACGCGAAGCAACGATCCGCAAGAACACCCACCGACCAGACCGCCATCGCGCGGGAGATTGTCGCCACCGACGGACAGATTGACCGCTTGGTTTATGAGCTTTACGGGTTGACCACAGAGGAAGTCCGAATCGTCGAACAGGCAGGCACGTCATGAGCGGCGCGAATCCCGAGACAGCGCGGCACACCGAAACCGATCTACGGCAACTCATGGAACGTGGCACGCTGGCCGGCCTCGATCCTGAGCATGCGCTCCGACTCCTGGGCAACCTCATTGATTCTTCCACTGAACTAGGCAAACTGGACGGCCTTGAGAAGGCGTTTCGGTTGGCTGCCACCATATCGCCAGATCAAGTGAACGCGCAGCAAGCGTTCAGCCTTGACTACTTCGTCGCGAATGCTTGGTCTGCCCTTGGCACTTTGAAGAGACAAGAAACCGGTCAGTTGCTCCGGTGGCAGAACCCCGAGGCTGAGAAGGAAATCTTCCACTTGCGCCGGGCGCTTTCTCATGACTCCGTCACGGACAAGGCCATCCTGTGCCCGACTCTCACGAATCTGGGAAACGCATTGAGCCACGTCGGGAGGCACGTGGAGGCCATCGAATACTGGGACAAGGCACTGGACCTGGCTCCGACATTCCCAATGGCAAGAGGCAATAGGGGCATCGGATTGTTCCGATGCGCGATGCACGTCGAATCCGAGCGTGACCGGCACGCACTCTTGCGTCAGGCGTGGCTGGACCTGGAGGCGGCACGCGGCGGGGCCGAAAGACACGCACGGCCCTTCTTCGGAGACGTACTGGCGCGGATAGGGAAGATGGCGTCGCCGCCTTGTCTGAATGGGGCGTTCGATCCGGGATCATTCCCGGCAGATTGCTCCGAGGCGGAACGCCAGTACCGGACATGGTGCCTGGAGAGAAGACTCTTTCTCAATCCCTTGAACGAATTAGGCACCCATCCCGTGGCGGCATCGGACACCCTGCACGTTCCCACCATGGTCGTGCCGCTTGACGCCGACATGCGCCACCTGGGACTGATGAACCAACTCAAACAGGAGTACGCTTCCGCCAGGTTCTTCCTTTACGACGGGATCAACGGAAAGGGGCCGCACTTCAGCGACAAGGGCGTGAGGTTAGTCAACACACTGGACTATCCTTCGTACTCCTTGGCGGTCGAGAAAGCAAAGGCGGCCTTCAGGATGGCCTATTCCATCCTGGACAAGATTGGCTTCTTCTTGAACGACTACCTGGGCATGAAGATCGCCCGCCATGAGGTGAGTTTCCGAAGCATCTGGTTCCGCAATCCCAAAGTCCCAGAGAACGGCTTGCGCGACGATATGACCCAACATCCGAACGCTGCTCTACTTGCGCTGTTCTGGCTGGGAAAGGACCTGTATGAGAACCAGCGCGGCTTTCGGGACGTGATGCAACCCGACGCCAAGGAACTGGCGGGCATTCGAAATCACCTCGAACACAAGTACTTGAAACTCCACGAGGCCGAATGGATCGGTCTCGACAAGAAAGAAGCGCTGCACCCGTGGGATGTAGATGCACTTGCCCACTCCGTCTACAGGCGCGATTTCGAAGCACGAGCCTTGCGATTGTTGAAGATGGTCCGGGCTGCGCTCATTTACCTTTGCGCCGCAGTCGGCGTGGAGGAACGACGACGACGGCAGAACAGAAAGACAAAGGAACCTGTCCTGCCCATGCCGATTGACTACTGGGAAGATGACTGGAAGATGTGAACCCCCAAGGGAGGTGCAGTTTGAGAAAGTGGATCCTGCTCATGTTGCTGTGCGCCGCCATTGGCGGACTTCTCGTCTACTACCACAACGCGAAGGAACTTGAGCCGTTCCGGGCGGCGTTTCTGACGATAGCCTTCGCCGTTGCAACGTTTTCCGTCATGTTCTCGATGGGCGGATTCAACTCCTCGACGTACCGGCAATTCCACCGCGTCTTTCCGCCCCGTTTGCTCTGGTCTTGTGTTGCCCTGCTGTTCATCGCCCTCTTGCCGCTGGGCGTCCTTGTTCTCTGGCCGGCCAGGTACGTTCCCACATGTCTTCTCCTGCTACCACCGCTCGCCGTCGCCGGGGCAGGACTTATGGAGATAGCACGCCGCGAGACAGACCCTCTCGCCCTTCTGGACCGTTTGTGTTCAATCAAGGCGATTGCCTCTCACCTGCATTCCCTCGTCCCGGCCATAGATGCCAAGATAACCGAAACGAAGGCGCTCGAACTGAGCAAACCCGGAGACAAACCAACGCACGAATTCGATTGGCATTTGCCCTTGCCGCCCGCGAAGGATGACCCGCTGAATGGCCTGGCAACCATCGGCCTTCTTGCGATTCAACATGGGGACTTGCATGCCTTCGGTCGCGTTGTGGAACGGGCAGTCAAAGCCCTCGATCTGACCGAGAACTTTCAACCAGCCAAGACCGCCGCTGGAGACTACACAATTCGCAGAGAACTTCGCGGGCATGTCTTCGATGCCGTCCACAGAATGATGCTTGCTCTCCAACGGGACAAGGGCACGGTGAGTCTGGCAAGGACGGCCATAGACAACTTGGCCGAAACCGTGGTCGCCAAAACTGGGGAACAGAAACAGACTCAGGACCTAGCGTTTTCAGCGCTTCATCTGATGGAAACGCTCGCCCGCCACTGTTATGAAAGCGGTTCACATGCGGAAATCCGGGTGCCGCTCATTGTGTCGCGGCAGGTCGTGCAAAAGGGCATGGATGATCCGCCGAAAGTCGAAGAGGGTAAAGAACAACCGATTGAGGTCACCATGTTCAACCATGCCCTCCCGCAACTGACAAACCCCATAAAACGTCTGGGCAGTTTTGCCATCGAGCAGGGTGATAGTGAATTTCTCTACAGATGCTTTGACGCTTTTGGATGGCTTGGGTGCGCTGCGGTAAAATGCCGAAATAT
>CAIQIC010000452.1 GCA_903871765.1 uncultured Lentisphaerota bacterium | reverse complement strand
GACTACGTCGTGACCGGCGACGGGGAAAAGCCGCTGGCGGACATCCTGCAGACCGTCCAGCGCCAGGGCCGGCCGCGGCCGGCCGATCCGGCCGCGGCCGGCCGGATCCTGCGGGGTGCCCGGATGACGCTGGCGGACCTGCCCCAGCCGGCGCACGATCTGCTCGATTATGCGGCTTATCAATTCAGCGACCCGACGCGCGGCCAGATGCGGACCGCCTCGGTCATGTCCTCCCGGGGCTGCCCGTTCGACTGCAGCTTCTGCTATCACGACCGCCGGGTCCGGTACCGGCCCGTCGAGGCGTTTGTGGCCGAAATCGAGCACTTGTACCGGGTCCAGGGCGTGCGTTATTTCTTCATTTACGACGACGTATTCCTGATCCAGAAGGAGCGCGTGTTGACCATCCTGGCCCGGCTGCGCGCGCTGGGCCTGGCGGACGCGCACTTCCAGTGCCAATCGCGCGCCAATCTGACGGACCCGGAGATTCTCGCGGCGTTGCGCGATACGGGCTTTGTGCGGTTGACGCTGGGCATCGAATCCGGCTCGGAGGAGATGCTGCAACGGTGCAGCAAGGGCATCACCAAGGCGGACTGCGTGGCCGCCTGCCAGCGGATCCATGAATTCGGCCTGGAGCCCCGCGCGAGCTTCATCGTGGGCCATCCCTACGAGACGCGGGCGACCGCCGAGGCCACCATCCAGTTTGCCAAGGAATTGGAGCTCCTGCACGCCAACTTTACAGTGATGACGCCCTATCCCGGGACGATGGTGCACGACATGGCGCGCCGCGGCCAGGGGCTGCGCTTCGCGAAACCGGAGTATGCCACCGACTGGCGGGTGTACCGCCGGTGGGGCCAGCCGATCATCGAGACCGAGGCACTCTCCGCCGACGAGTTGGAGCAACTGCGCGAACGGGCCGTCATGGAATTTTACACGCAGGACAAGGTTTTCCGGTACTATGAGGGCTTGTTCAATCAGGGGAACCGGTCGCGCTATTTTTATCGTCCCTTGAACTTTGCCTGGCAGCGGCGTTACGGGCGGAATATCCCCTTCTGGGGGCAGTTGGGCGAGGCCCACCTGGTGAACCCGGTGTGAGGGGTGGATAGGATTTACCTGTGCATGCGATCACCTGCTTGACGCCCATCAAAGTCGCCGACCGTTCGGTGGTGGCCGCCTGGCAATACCTGGAGCAGCAAGGCCAGCTTTCCGTCCGGTATGTGGAATTCCGCCTGCTGAATCAGCTTTCCTGGATTCTGCGGGGCCGGGAACACAGTCCGGTCGCGCGGATCTTCCGCAACCTGGCCGGGCTGGTCCGGCTGTGGCTGGGGAAAAATGAAGGGCTGGTGCTCGGAACCGAGCCGTTCCGCTTCATGACTTATGCCATCCAGCGGTTCAAACGCCGCCACCGGTGCCTCTATTGGACAACGTGGGATTGGGCGGGGGAACGCTGGGCGCGGCTCCCGCTGCTGCCCGGGCGCGAACGCATCTGGCGGCATTTCCTGCAGGACCTGGTGTGCGTCGCCTCCATCAAGACGGCCGCCCCGGCGCTGGCGGCCTACGGCGCGCGGGCCTATTACATCCCGCACCCGGTTGATGCCGACTTCTTCTCCCCGGCGGCGGCGCCGCGGACCGCAGACCGCTGCGTGGTGCTGTTCGTCGGCGAACTGGCCCGCTACAAGGGCGTCCACCTGCTGGCGCAGGCGATTCGCGGCCGGAACTGGCCCGACGTGGAATTCCATTTTGTGGGCCGGGGCCCGCTGGCCGGTGAATTGCAGCAGTTGGAGCGCGCCGGGCAACCGGTCCGTTATCTGGGCCAGATCAAGGACCGCCGGCAGGTGCTCGACCTCTACCGCGCGGCGGACCTCTTGGTCCTGCCGTCCATCAAGATCGGCCGGCAGGAGGAAAAATTCGGGATGGTGTTGACGGAGGCGATGGCCTGCGGCCTGCCTGTGATCGCCTCGGATTGCATCGGCCCGCGTCACGTGGTGGATCACGGCGTCAACGGCTTGCTCATCCCCCAAAACGACGTGGCCGCGCTGGGGGACGCCATCGCCCGGCTGGCCGCCGATGCCGGCCGGCGGGCGGACCTGGGGTGTGCTGGGCGGAAAAAAGCCCTGGAAGAATATGACGTCAAGGTGGTGGCCCGGCAATGGCTTGAAGTGCTGGACACCCTGGCGGTGACCCCGTGAACCCGGCCGCGACCAACCCCAGCCTGCAGCCGTTCCCCGCCCGGCGCCGGACCTTCAGGGATCTCCGGTCCGCGCTGTACTTCGCCGCGCTGCCCGGCGGCAACTACCTGATCAACGCGCTCTGGCATCAGCGCTTGACCGGCGGGTACCTGCCGCGGGCCATCTACCTCGAGACCACCAATTGCTGCAATGCCCGCTGCATCATGTGCCCGCACGAGAAACTCACCCGGCCGCGGGGCCACATGCCCTGGGAGTTGTTCACGAAGATTGTGGACGAATGCGCCGCGTTCGAGGGCCGCGGGCTGAAGCTCTTCCTGCACAAGGATGGGGAGCCGCTGATGGATCCGCTGCTGTTCGACCGGATCCGGTACGCCAAGACGAAGCTGCCGCGGAGCCGGGTGCATTTCAACACCAACGCGGCCCTGCTCGACGAAGACCAGGCGGACCGGATTCTGCAATCGCCGCTGGATTCGATCGTGTTCAGCGTGGATGGGGCGTCGGCGGAAACCTACGAGCGGATCCGGGCGGGACTGGACTACGCGGCGGTCCGCGGCAACATCGAGCGTTTTCTGGAGCTCCGGCGGGCGCGCGGCGGGCGGCTGCATGTGATCATGCAGATGGTGGTGGACCGCGACAACCGGCACGAGATCCCGGCCTATACGCAGCTCTGGGGCGCCCGGGTGGACGAAGTGGTGTTCAAGCCCATGCACAATTTCCTGGTGCAAGGCACGGCGTTGAGCGGGGGCGATCTCGGGACGAAGCAAGGGAAGCGCTGCAGCATGCCGTTCCAGGTCATGCTGTTTTACGCCAACGGCGATGTGGCCCTGTGCTGCTGGGACTACGATCATGCCGTGGCGCTGGGGAATGTCAAAGAGACACGGTTGCTCGAGCTGTACAACAGCCCCGCGTTCGCCGCAATCCGCGCCGCCATGCGGGACAAACGCTGCCACGGCATCAAGCCGTGCAATGTCTGCTCGCAGATCTTCGGCCACGATGGGCCGATGTGGACGTGAGCCGGACCGCCGGCGGGTTCCGGGCGGTCGCTGCGGCCCGCCCGCCGGGGCGCTACGCGGCGAGAGGGTAACGATATGAAGAAGAAATGCATAGGGGCCCTGAGCCTGGCCATCTGCGGCCTGGTGCTGGCCTGCGGTACGGAGGGCGCGGCCCAGGCGGAGCGGCCACCCGCGCCCGTCGAAAAAAGCGGAGCGTTGTCCGCCGGCGTGGCCGGCCGTTTCCGGGACTTCAAGATCCTGGCCACCGAAAAAATGGAGGCCGGCCTGGACATCTCCGCCGCGCACGCCCTCGCCGCTCAGGCGAACGCGGCCGTCCAGCAGGGCGACGAGCAGCAAGCGCTCCGGCTGTTGGATCAGGCCATCGGGTTGTTAAACGGCGCCACGCCCGCCGCGGCCGGGCGGCCCCCGGAAAACGCGCCGCCGGACGCCGGGACCCCGGTCCGCCCCGCCGGCG